>NZ_LGUG01000004.1:3210635-3459488 GCF_001274715.1 Aneurinibacillus migulanus
TTTGTCTGATCGTGTCAAAATGAAGCGAACACCTTTGAAATGGGTTGTATTGCTTATTCCCATGGTGGTATTAGCCTACGAAATCGTTAACTTTTCCTATCGCTCAGCTTATATAAAACAACAGATGAATGTATTTCACGCAGACACGATGTGGTCTTATCTGATATGGGATAACAGTTTTTTGCTTGGTCTTGGTGTTCCCCTAGGAATTACTCTCGCAGCTTCTATCATTGCCAATGTAGAGCATCAGGCTAATTCGTGGAAGCAGACGCTTTCTATGCCAATTTCGCGGATTCAAGTATATGTAAGCAAATTTATTTGGCTTTTTGGAAGTTCAATAATCTCCGCACTCATCTTTGCAATTAGCATGGTGGCCATTGGAAAAATTCTCAACTTTGAAAGCGATATTCCATGGAGAGATGTATGGGGAGACAGCTTATCTGTATACCTTACAGCTATTCCTTTTATGTCCGTCCAGCTATGGATTTCCATGCTAATTAAAAATCAAGCCTTTTCTATTACAATTGGTTCTGTCTCAACAATGATGGGGTTGTTTATGGCGATGAACCAAACAACACGCTGGTTACCCTGGGCATTTCCTGTACAAGCCTCCACTATTATGTTAGGAGAAAGTGGATTGACAAATAACTTAGAATTATCGGCATTTCTCGTACTAAGCTTTATGCAAGGCTTTGTGATCTTACTAGCCGGGGCCATCCATTTTGCGAAAAAAGACGTACAATAAAGAGGAGACGTATATGCTAAAACAACTAATCTCTGTTGAGTTATTAAAGATACGACGTTCACGATTTTGGATCATGATGTTACTTGGTCCCATCATCGCCGTAGTTCTGTCTCTCAGCAACTTTTTTAACAATTTCGATGTATTTATGGACCCGGGTGATAATGGCTGGATCGAAGCATGGACGCAAGTTGCTATTTTTATGGGGCCATTTATTTTACCTATACTATCTGGTATTTATGCCTCATTGGTTTGTCGGTATGAATATATTAGTGGTGGATGGAAACAGCTGTTGGCATTACCTGTATCTCGGTCCAACGTTTATATTTCCAAGTTTATTGTGTTATTGGTTCTACTTGCCGTTACTCAATGTATTGTGTTTATCTTGTTTATTATTTTAGGCTTACTATCGGGGGTCCCGCATGAAATTCCGTGGTTTTCACTTATCGTATTCTCATTAAGAGGACTATTGGCTACTCTTCCATTGGCAGCCATACAATTGGTTATTTCAATTCGTTCGCGGAACTTTGGAGTTCCCCTTGCTTTTAATATCGCATTGACTTTACCAGCAATCTTAGCCGCTAATACTTCATTAGGGCAGTTTTATCCCTGGACACAACCAATGCTGGCTATGTCACCGACTGATGAAACTCCAATTCAGTCTTTCCCCCTTTTCTATACCGTAGTAATCGGGGTGTTTATCGCTACTATGGTATTTGGGATCCGAAATTTTACAAAACGTGATATGACGTAGCAATGACTTTTTGAATACAAATGCAAAAAAAGTTGCTTACTATCAACACTCTAAAGAGGCTGATACAACATATAGGTTACTTACTGTTTTCTGTGCGTATATACGGCATCGAAGAAGGGTGCCCCGTCACTTTTGGGACACCCTCTACTAAAAAATAATTGTTTACTTTTAAGAAATCAATTTACTAAATCCGTTACTCAACTATAGCACCCATTAGTTAAGCAACTTCACTATTTATTTGGTATTTCATATTCACAAAAAAACCTTTCCACACCAGGATATTTTTCACCTAGACTTATTATCTTAAATCTAAATTTTCGATAGAAATCTACAGCATCTTTATCTGTCTCAGCAAAAATATTCCTTAATGAATGTTTTTCACAAATAAATTGAACCATCTTGCTACCTATGCCATTTCCTCTTTCTGTTGGAGACACTGCAATATGCTTTATCTCACAATCACTTGCATTAAGAAACTCAACCCCTATACAACCAACCATAGTTCCCGCGTTCTCAAATCCATATAAAATTCGGTTTGAAGCTTGCGCGTATTGTTCATATTCTTGGTCAATTTTTGCTTCGGAAGTGGCATAAGATAAAAGCTCCCTTACGGACGGAGAGATGATTTTAGACGTTATCCTTATCATTAATACATCCTTTTTGTTCAACTAAAGTTCCCCCTGTTAGCTTAATAGGAAAAAATTCCCTCTTAAACATTGTCTATGATTTTTAAATGTAGTTACTATCTTAATATTCTCCAAAAATCCGGTCCATAGTTCCTGTTCTGAAATTTAACTGGAAGTTGTGTATTTGAAAAATTATCACCAACATTTATCTTATATAATTTATTTTGCAAAGGTGAACCAAAGGAAAACTCAAGTTGACAATCAGTAAGATTAAACAAAACTGAATGAACGGTTCCAAAGTTTTCTTTGTAATTATGAATAGCCACCCCTTCTGGAAATTCCGTTAAAAGAAGTTCTTTAATTTCGTAAACAGATCTCTTACCATTGACACTAAACTTATTCTCTAAAACATTATATCGTAGTTGAGATTGATCTAGCTTGCCTGGTTCAAGACTTCTAATTTCAGGAAATAGCCCATGATTTGTTGCAATTAAATAGTCTTGTTCTGCTTTTTTTACCGCTTTAATTCCATCATATGTTCCAACTAAAGCTGCCTCACCATTTGCATCCGCTAAAAGTAAATTCATATTTGTTCCGACAGGCATATTTTTCACAGCATAAACAGCTTCTTCAATGTTTTTACACGCCTCTAGTATAGCTCTAACAATAACCATAAACTGCAACCCAGCGACTACTGGTTTTCTCATACCTGGATAGTTACCTATTGGCATGCCACACGAAGCAAAGGCTACGCAAAGCCCTTTCTCATTTAATCCTTCGCTCCGACCAAATGTAGAAACAGAGAAGCCGGTATGCGTGTAGCTTCCATCTACTTTAGTTGTACAAAGACGCATATCCGAAATATTAGGGGAAAGGTCGTAGTTTCGTACTACGTATGTTTTACCGTCAACCATTTTTGGGGGCAAAATTGCGCCTAGACTACATCCTCCAGATATTAACCAGGCATCATTGTAAAACTTTAATTGATTCGGCTCAAAGCCAAATTCTTCCGCAAAGCCCTCTAGCTCCTCATTTAATCCTGGACAATACTCCTCGATTCGAGCTCTCATTTCAAGATAAGCTTTGTCAGAATCAGGTTGTTCTCTAAGAAAAATGTTCTTAACGTATGAACTCTCACGATATTCTAAAGCTTGCTGTTTTCCAATCTCATACGAACTTCCTTTCAGGTAAGTAAACTTTCCTGTATACGTATTCATTCCAAACTCCCCATTCTACATTTTAATAGCAAGATATATACCTTGCTATAAACAGAATAAACTCTCCAGTAACTGGAGAGTTTACCTCAATTCGTTATTCAATTATTATGAGTTGCTACCTTACCTTTACAAACACTTTAGTCAGAAAGTCATTTGGATGTATTTCATTGGGCTTAATATTTATTGGATTCACTACTTGCGATGGGACAAGTCCCTTTATGTACTGTTCCATATACATTCCTTCAACATGCAGTGATTTTTCTGCTAACCATGCCTTTAAACGACTGTAACCATAGCGAAGTTCTGAATAAGGCCCTTTCACATTGACACATGCATACGTTCCTCCGGGTACTATCACAAGAAGCTCCTCATTTTTATTGTTTTTTACAGGTAAAAGTAATTCAACATCTGCTTTCTTTTGTTTCCAATCTTTTTGATGAAAAATAGCGAGTAGCTCCCCATCCATCTCTAACTGATATGCATATATTCTTTCAAACAACTTTTTAACGAGAGCGTCCATTTCAACCATGTTTATTGTTTTACGAATAGACACAACCTGTATATTTTGTCGCTTCTCTATGTAACAACTTGACAGAGTGGGCTTCGGAATGAATGCCTCCTCATTCCTTATGAACCTCTGTATTTGTTGAATGTTGTTAATTTGCTTGGTGATTTGTTCTTGCTGACACTTCAATTCCTCGGTCTTTTTCTTTAGCCTTACATCTAGAGCTTTCATATCTTTACCTTTTAAAGCTTGCTCAATTTCGTTTAACGAGAACTGGCAGTCTTTAAGAACTAGGATGGTTTTTAGCTCCTTTATCTTATCGTAGTCATAATACCGGTAGCTTGTCTCGGGATCGATATAAGAAGGTTCAAGTAAACCGATGTCACTATAGTAACGAATTGTCTTTACAGGTACATTGCACAGATTCGAAAATTTTCCAATTGTATACATAGTATCCCCCCTTTCCAAACGACATCTATTTCTAAACAATTTACTCAAATAAATTCCATTTTTAATGAAATATGCTCCATCACCATAATTCCGGCCTTTGGATGCCGGATTTCTTTTTTGCCAATAGGCGGCCCTACATTTAACTGATTTCACATTAAACCGGATTTTTTTCAATATAAAACGGAAAACCAGCCTAACACTTTGTTTCTCATGTTCTGGCTGGTTTCCTTTTAATTTCTATCAATCCCTGTTAGCTGAGTTGAGTGTATCTTTTCAATTTACATTATGCAATACGAAAACATAATATAATTCTCTGATCCAGTAGCACCGTCAATAATCCCATTCCAGCAGATCTTGTAGCAACTCTCTGGAAAAGGCCAATTGCTCAGGGGTATACTTGTCCAGAAAGCCCATAAACCGCTGTTCAATGTCCTGATGAAGACGATTATGGATATTGTGCAATTTCTCTCCTTTTCCTGTTAAACGAAAATATACTTCCTTTTTATTATCAAGAAGCTGCTGTCTTTTAATCAGATCTAATTTCAACAGCTTTTTGCTTATTCGCGTGACAGACCCCTTGGTCAAATTAGTCTTTTCAGAAATCATTGTGACGTTAATCGGTCCATAATTGCCGATACATGCGATTAAATGAATCTCGGATAAAGTAAGATCTAACTTTAAATTCAATTCGGCTTCAAGCATTTTTAACTTTTCTCCAAATCTGATCGTGAATTTGCTATCTCTCATATCTTGCTGTGTAACAAGCTGAAAGAAAAGCTTAAAAATCCACTGTTTGGAAAGCTCTGTCTTATGCATACGTTATTTTCTCCTCTTTGTACATCTCCTCCTATTATACAATAATTGTTTCGTGTAAAACAATTTGTTCTGGTGTATCGGATTCTCCTTGTTGCGAGAAAGACTCATCCAATCACCCATTTGAATGCTACCTTGTTTTGCTTCATCATCGTGTTTTTATGAAAAATCATAACCTCCGCACCAGCGTCTAATTCCCTGCTTGATGGCGTCTAAATACTCCGGCACCGATCTGGAAACCACCCATGCGATATACCCATCTGGGCGAATCAATGCCGTATGAACCTCGTCCCATTCTGGTGCTTCCTCAACAAGAGATGCACGAACAAACTGAAGATGAGGATAATTTGACCATTCAGCTCCATCATTTAGACTTTCATCCGAAGCTAGATGAAGTAAAAGGAATGAACCGGAGTAAAGCAGCTCGTAAGCATTCCTCATTATACCGTTCTCCAACCTCAACTTTAGTTCCTTTAAGCGGCTACCGTTTAACGCGTGTTGTGGTGAATCCATATCTGGCGCATACCGGACATCAAAGGCTGAGATTTGGGCAGCTATTAGCTGATTAGCCTTGGGTATATGAAGCAGTTCGGACAGCATGCCCCGAAGTGCTACCATCCTTGGTGAGAATTCACTCATCAACAACGTTTGAATCTCAGTATTTCTGAGCAAAGCCGTATTAATGGGAAACCGTTCCGCATGATAACTGTCCAGTAGCCAATCCGAAGCCCTGCCCTTCAGCTTAGCTGCCAACTTCCATCCTAGATTCATAGCTTCCTGTAAACCAACGTTCAGCCCCTGTCC
Source organism: Aneurinibacillus migulanus (assembly GCF_001274715.1). Lineage (GTDB taxonomy): Bacteria > Bacillota > Bacilli > Aneurinibacillales > Aneurinibacillaceae > Aneurinibacillus > Aneurinibacillus migulanus. The sequence goes on from NZ_LGUG01000004.1 coordinate 3,216,547, forward strand.
ACCAGCTGGAAAATGAATGTGTGCCGCATCTCCCGCGAGAAAAATCCGCCCCTCCCGATAACGCTCCGCTTGCCGAGTCGCATTTCCAAAGCGAGATAACCAGTATGCTTCGGATATGCCAAAATCGCTCCCTAGAATACGAATTAATCCCGATCGCAACTCTTCTAGAGTAACAGGTTCTTCTTTTGGCACAGCCATTCTCTCCCGGTCAATCATAACTATCCGATGCATTTGGGACGTCACGGGAACAATCATGACCAACCCGTGTTCACTGAAACGAGAAACCACATTCGATTCCGGAGGATTCAACAAAACAACGTCTCCAAGCATAGCGGTGAAGGTCTGGCTAGTTCCTACGAATGGGATACCTACTTGTTTTCTGACCGTGCTTCTTGCACCGTCTGTTCCGACAACATATGCAGCCGACAGTTTGGATTCTCCTTTGGGGCCAGCTGCAACTATCTCGACCCCTTTCTGATCCTGCCGTACCGATAAAACCTCCTCTTCTCGTCGTATCTCTACTCCAAGATTTTTAGCCCATTCTTCCAGTACCTTCTCCGTGTCATGTTGAGGAATAAAAAGCGTATAATTGGAGGAAGAATCCAATGCCGAGAAATTCAGACGGCTATCCAGCCCCGCAAAATGTCCTGTAGGGATCGGTTTTCCTTTGCTCAATATTTTTTGTTTCAATCCTCGTAAATCCAGAATTTCCAATGTTCTGGGATGCAGAGTTAGAGCACGAGAGTATGGAGTTGTCTCCTTCAAGCGTTCAAGGACGCATACTTTCACATCAGCTAAAGCCAGTTCTGATGCCAGCATCATGCCTACCGGTCCTCCACCAACAACAATAACATCGTAATCCATTCGTATCCGCTCCTTTATTTTTCAAACAATCATGGTAGTGCAACAATAGCAACGACTTCAATAAGCCATTCCGGGAATGCAAGCGACTGAACGCCCCAATATGTATGTTCACCAACTCTGGAGTATAGTCCATAACATGAATTTTTTATCTATGCGACATGCTGCAGCCCCGTCCCCGCCGTTCCAAGTATATGCTTTGGATTGGTAAACGCTTGACGTGCCTGCAATCCATAATCATCTGCACCGCTAAACTCTCCCTTCTCATTTAACGCTACCTGCTTAGAGATAAAAGTCAGCTTAGATGGGGGCAACCACAATTTGCAAGATGATATTAATCACGGTACTCGTCAAAGTATTCGGGTTAATTCTTAATGAAGCAAACCACCTTTTTGTTTCGTGCAAAACAATAAAATATAATTGTTTTGCACGAAACAATTTAAGAGTATCATGTCAGTTATTTTTTTACAACGTTATTTTTTATATTTAGAGTTATTTTTACATTTCAGTTACACAACAAAAACCCTTCCCATAGTGAATGGACTATCCTTTATTCATCATATAACTTTTCACTTTTTCGTAAATTGTGATTGTATCGTCTAATTGCTTGTGAAGAATCGTGTGCACATCAAAAGTAGCAGCCTCAGTCAAAGAGTATGCATAGCTGCAAACAGCAATTGTAGCGGCCAATAATAAATCAGATGCCACAAGCGTTAGTCCAATATAACAAAATACCCGGTCAACACCGGGCTTTTGTCATTTCTTCGATACCTAGATAAACGATGTCTAAAGAATTTGTCAGCTCGGATAGTGCAGATTATCATCCGTACCCAAAATGCCTCGGATTCTATTCATCGCTGATATAATTTCACTCTCTTTTGTTCCCTGAAAAGCCTGCTCTAGCTCAGGAAAAACTTCATCCAGAGCTGCTCTTACATCATGAGCTGGATACGGCACTTTTTCAGCTGGCATTGTAACTACCATGCTCATCTCTTGTTCAAATTCCTTTTCAGAAAAACTTTGTACTTTTTGCTTAATGTCATGCAAACTATTCTTAATATTAGAGTTTTCTGGTGTGAAATTCTCTAGCCTCTGAAGCGCCTGAATCAAAATCTCCTGTTTATTCATACTAGAGCCCTCCCTATCCTTTCTATGTCCAACTTTACCTTCTCCGTAATGACCTTTTTTATACATCGCCAACTTCTTTACAAAAATGTGCATAAACATATAGGGCCCAAAGGCAACGTTTAATTGGAGTGGTTTTATAGTACGCATTTCTCATATAATGACTATTTTTAGTAAACCCTAAGTTGAAACAACTACTTAACCAGGGAGGTTAGAAAATGATTAATCAAAATAACGATATTAAAAATCGTAATCAAGCAGTAAATACTAATGGTAACAACAGCATAATTAATACCACGCAAAATGGGCTTGAAAATGTCGCTGAAGGAGCCCAAAGCGGTCTTAAAAACATGGCTGTAAAAGCACAAAATGCGTCCAGGACAGGGACAAACCACAACAACGATAATAACAATAGAAACAACCAACGCTAAGAAACCTTTCCCTTGTTCCAGCTTATTGAACAAGGGAAATTTTTAAGTTATTTTATTTGTTCTTTGCTCAAAAACAGACCAGTGTGTTGGGCGCGAAAGCAAAGGGGGTAATTTTGTACGTGTATCGCCCTTCGCCGAGTTAATCTGAACTTGAGTAAGAAAGATACTTTCGGTGAGATCAGCTCCTCTAAGGTCGGCGTCTCGTAAATCAGCCCCGATAAGGTCGGCCACTCTCAGGTCGGCGTCTCGGAGGTCAGCAGCAATAAGGTATGCTCCTCTTAAGTCCGCTCCCCTCAGATCAGCTCCTCTTAGATTTGCACCTATAAGATCGGCTCCTCGACGGTCGATTTTCCGACTTTTTTTGGAATTCTTAGGTTGGCGACGCGACTCGGTCCGCACTAGTTCACTTGTCCTTAAAAGCAGAACGTTTACATCTGCTCGGTGTGATGGAACATCTAGTTCCATGAGTGAATCTGGACTAAGTTGAGTAAGTCGTTCCGTCTCATCAAGCGCGAAGCTAAGCTCTCTGTGAATCGGTCGAGACGCTTTCAACGTCAGAGCTTCGGTCAGATACCAGAGCATCTCATGAAGTTGTTGCATAATTGGGAACACATCAAACATTTTCCTCGCCGTTTCTGGACCTTCACGCCAGTCGACTCCCTCGAAAGTGATTTGGGAAACCTTTTGCCCTGCGCCGAAGCATTCAAAAACAGTACACCCTTTAAATCCCTGCTGTCTGAGGTTTTTATGAATGCCGCAACGGAAGTCCGACTGCAGATTGGAACAGGGCTTGCCGGCATCTTTATCGATTGCAAAATCTACCGAAGCTGCGAAGGGGAGTGCAACACAACATAATCCGAAACAGTTCTCGCAGTTAGCATGCAAATTGTTTCGACTAATGTCGCGTTTTGGATGTGGATAATCATGATTCTCAAACAATACGTGCACTTCCTTTTCTATATACATCTGATTTGATACATCGACAAATTCTTGTGGTGGGAGGTACGAAAAGAAGGAAAAAATCAGAGATTGGAAAAAGGCACGTTTGCCTTTCTTCTGCTGGAGCGCAGGGCGCATCCACCCTCTTCTTTTTCTGAATCACCTACTTCCAACCACGCTACCATGTCAAAATATCAAGTGTAATTTATATAGTATGTATAAAAAAGAGGACTCTAGCTGTAGGTTAATTACTAACAACTCTTTCGAAAAGAATGTTAAATGAATTGAAGGTCAAAAACCGTTCTTTCGTTCACTTTGTTTCCTGTATTGAGCGTCGTTTTAGACTCAAGCAGAAGCACATGAACTTCTTCTTCGGCAACCGGCATATGCTCTACACCTTTTGGAACGATAATAAACTCGCTCTCATTTACCCAAATATCTTTGCCTATAAATTTTATCAGTAATTTCCCTTTCACAACAAGGAATATCTTTCTTTTATATTAAGGAAAATCGATTTTATTAATGACTTTGATTCACACCCTTAAACAAAAAGACTAATGAGGTTGCCATCGGGGTCTTTGACAATTGCGTAGCGCTGTCCCCAAACAGCATCCCATGGTTCACGGTGTCATCATACCCACTGTGAATAATCTTCGCATATAACTCATTTAGTGAATCATAGCTTTCACATGAAAACGCTAATTCAATCCGATGTCCAGTAGGTTCTTCCCAGCTTCCATAAACCTCTTTTGCAATTTCTTGCGAATCAAATGCTAATCGAAAACCGCTTTGTTCCACTTCTACATGTTGTTCTTCGTTCGCACTTTCAGGAATTACTAATCCTAATACACGATAAAAATCTAATGATTTTTTCATATCTTTGACTACAATACCTACCATATCTAACTTTATTCCCATCGGTTTCACCTCTACAAATAAATAATTTTAAAAAATCTCTTGCAGTTTTTTTAAGATATCTAATAACATTTCAACTTACACGATCATCACTGGACTCAGGTAGTTTAAGATAATACGTTTGGCTATTTTGAAAATGCCTCCTTTGTAGTAAGTCATCCCCTTATTCTGTCTCCAGATTACTGGTTTCAATAAATAGATTACCTATTTTATCTACATTTAGATTGTAAAAAACGGACGTCTTTACATACCACTTTCATCTGATTGGTTTTGTTTTGAATATTTGGGTAGGTAACATTCCGTAAAAGCATTTAAAGTTTTTGATAAGGTGCGATTGATCATAGTATCCATATTTTACAGCAATATCAGTGAAACGAGAGGGGAAACTATTATTTAGTTCTTGCAAGAGATTTTGAAATCTAATGATACTTATAAGTTCCTTCGGGCTGACTCCCAACTCCTTTTGGAATGTTCTTCGTATATTCCTTTCACTGTAACTGAGTTTTTCTGCTAATGAGCCAACTGAAATAATTCCCTGATGGTCATATATGTATTGCATACTTTTTTGTAGTAAACCATCTGCATTTACTTCATTTAAAAGCAAACATTTAATTAATTTTAATTCAACTTTTTCAATTATTTCTGAAATTTCAGTAGCTACTATAATTTCTTCTACCATAAAAATTGCTTCATTCCCCCATATATCTTCGAGGAATACACGATGTCCGATAAATGAAGAAACGGGATTTCTTAAAAAATAGTGTACAGTTTCTGAAAAGAAGCGAATTCCAAATAAGAAATGATTTTGAGAAAGATTTATGATTTCAAATTTGGTCGTCAATCCTGCAACAAAGGCTACTTTTGAATACGAAGGTGATCTCAAGTCAAATATAATGTCTACGCAACCATCCGGTATAATACGATTCAATTTATTCGTATCCATTGCATGGAAGTCTATAGTCCAATAGCACGCAACATAAGATTCAAGACTCTTGCTTGGAAAATATTCACGATAACGATAATTAGAATCTAATACCTCGTGTTGTAATTTAGGTGGTTGCAAAGGACGATAAAGTCTCATGTTGTTTTTCACTTCCTTTTGAGTGGAAAATTTTCTCTTCCTAAGTTACCATCATACTGATTTCAAGATGTAGAGAAACCTTTAAGCATTTATTCCAGTGATGGTATTCTTCGCTTTTTGTTTACCTCTAAACCAAGCAACGATAATGGCAGCTATAAGGGTAAATCCAAGATAGCCCATTAAAGGATACACGGTTCCGACTAATTTAATAAATCCGATGAAGCTGGCACCAAATGCTGCGATTCCGAATAGAACGACAAACATTTTAAATATTGGGAATTCCGGTTTTACAATCCTTGCTGTGAAAGCATAAAGCATGCCTACGGCAGTGTTATAGATCATTCCTAATAATACAATAGACATTAATATGCCAAATACAGGTGAAATTTCATTTGCTAAAAAGAGCATAGGCATATCTATGCCTGTTATTGTGTTTAGCTTTGTAAGCATACCAAGATTGATAAGTAAAATAAGGATGCCTAACCCTATACCGCCAAGTATCCCTCCTAAACCGGCTGTTTTTTCATCTTTTACTGTTCCTCCCATCACAGCGAGCATGGCAGCACCTGCGGCAATGTTATATGAAACGTATAATAACGCTCCTAATCCCCAGTTTGATGCAGCCGCGTTTTGTTTATCTGCTATTTGCTGCAGTTCATAAAAGCTTACATCCATCGTAACAAAAGAATAACCAGCAATGATGATGACAAGTGCAAGTAAAAACGGTGTGATAAGTCCAATAATCGAAATGACTTTTTGAACATTAAGACAAACCGTTAAAATAGTTAATAAAGTCATAACGATATTTCCGGCAATACTGGGGATTCCAAACTGCTGCTCAAAAATCGAACCGGCCCCAGCCATCATAACAACCGTAACTCCAAATAAGAAGAACGTAATGATCACATCAACAACTATACCGAGGTAACGGCCACAAATATAGTAAATAACATCTTTGTGAGAACTTGTCTGCAAACGGCTCCCAAGTTGAGTTAGATTCATTCCTAAAAATGCAAAAAGAGCAGTTGCAATGAAGGTCCCAATAACACTCATCCATCCAAAGCTTGTGAAAAATTGTAAAATTTCCTGTCCTGAAGCAAATCCTGCTCCGACAATCAGTCCAATAAATGCCCCGGCAATTTGAATACTTTTCTTCATAGTTACCCCTCTAATTAATTTAAATTTTTCGAAAATTATAAGTGAAGAAAGATAAGAGGAGCCCCCCTTTATCCTTCTTTGATGCTATTAGGAATACGATTTTTCGTAAGCTGTAAATTGTTGAATAATCTCGCGATTTGGTTCATAACCAATTCCCGGTTTATCAGGAACGGTGATTATTCCGTTTTCAACAACTACCTCAGGTTCAATAATATCTTGATCCCAATAACGGGAAGAGCCCGCAGTATCACCAGGCATAACAAAGTTTGATAGCGTCGTTAAGGCAATATTATGGGCTCTTCCCACACCTGATTCAAGCATACCGCCGCACCAAACCGGAATACCCTGCTTCTGACAAAGATCATGAATTCGTTTTGATTCTGTTAGTCCTCCAACACGCCCAATTTTTATATTGATAATTTTGCAGCTTCCCAGTTCAATTGCTTTCCGGGCATCCTCATAGGAATGGATGCTCTCATCAAGGCAAATTGGAGTTGAAATCTCCTTTTGCAGCCGAGCATGATCGACAATGTCATCTGAAGCTAAAGGTTGTTCGATCATCATTAAATCGAATTCATCAAGTGCCTTTAATTGATCTACATCTTTTAGTCGGTAGGCAGAATTAGCATCAGCCATCAGGGGAACATGAGGAAAATGTTTACGGACTTCCCTCATGACCTCAATATCCCAGCCCGGTTTTATTTTTATTTTCATTCTTTTATATCCGTCATTGACGTATTCATCAACTAATTGAAGAAGATCATCCATCGTGTTTTGGATGCCGATGCTGATCCCAACCTCTATTTCTTTCTTTTCTCCACCGAGAGCAACTGCGAGAGGAATTCCTTTTTGCTTTGCAAATAAGTCCCACACAGCACCTTCAATCGTGGATTTTGCCATATTGTTCTTTCGTATATACGAGAGAATTTCGAACACTTCCTCAGGTTGTTCAATTTCTTTATTCAGGATACTGGGGATGATAAAATCCTCTAACATATGCCAGTTTGTCTTTAGTGTTTCCTCATTGTACCAAGGGGAATGGAATGCGACTGATTCTCCCCACCCACTAATACCGTTATTATCCTTTGCTTCAAGTAAGAGAAACTCTTTATCTTGAAACGTTCCAAAACTTGTTGTAAAAGGGGCTTTCATTTTCATTTTTACATGTCGTAACGTAATCTCTTTTACTATCATTTTTCTCTCCCACCTTTTTATTTATATAAGTCCAAGTTCATTTTCTAACATTAACTTTCGCTTTTTATGCGGCTCCTCTCTAAGTTTTGCTGCTTAACTAACACATAATAATGAACAAGTTCATCAGCATTTTTTATTAATGAAACAGCAACGTACTGCTGCGAAAATAAGGTTTGGAAAATTTCTCTCGTTTTAAAGCGCCAATCAATCGCAAGAGCATTATCTTTACTTTTCACCTGTTGAAAGTTAGCTGGTACCGGCACTAATAAAGGTTTAGCCATAACGGCGATATTATGCAAACTTTGTTCAATATTTATTAGTTTCGGTAAATGATTCTTCGTTGTTTCCCATTGGAAAATATGTTGGGCCTGATTAATAGAGTCCTTATGTTGCTTAGAAACATGAGAACTGTCGATCCACCATTCAACTTTAAAGCGATCAGAAGGGAGCCCCCGGTTCAAGTTATCTTCCATTTCTCCATAGCAATTTTCCACATATGTAGAACAAATGGCATGTAACTTTGATAAGTTTAAATAGGCATTTCGGGTTTCAAGTGGATCATACGTCCATGTAATTAAATCGTATCCCATTTCACGGGCGAGTTCCTTTTGAGCTTGTTTTAGTCTAGCTCCAACTCCTTTTTCCTGATGGCTTGGATGGATGCCAAGCATGTGGGAGCATAGATAGCTTTGCCCTTTACAAAATCCAGGAAAGCTGTAGCTAAACCCGATCATTTCCTCGTTTAAAAAGGCTCCTAATAATAGGCCGCCATTTTGAGAAGCCGTAATCGTTTGATGGAGAGGAATTGGCTCCATGTTCCATACATCTTTTTCAAGCTTTTGCACCAACTTCATATCGGTATAAGTGTTCAGCACACGTGTTTCAATTGTTGAATTCATGCTAACTCTCCCGCTTTATATGCTTCTATTGTATTCCATACTGTTTTTGCAAGAATTTCGATGCCAGCATATATGGCATTGCGATTAAAGGTCATTTTTGGGTGATGAAGTCCAGGCTGCAAATCGCATCCTAACCCTAACATCGTTGCTTTAATGTCCGGATTTTTCAACGTATAAAAATGAAAATCCTCTCCCCCTGAAGTGATAATGGGATCTTTTAGCCGATCTTTATCTAAAGACTCTATAATCGCTTTTTTCATAAAATGCTGAGCCTCTTTACTCACCTCAGCTGCAGCCACACTTGCTTTTGTTTCTAGAGTCACTTCAACCCCGTAAATCTTTGCTATGCTTTGAACAATGGTCTCGATTTTTTCGGTAAGCTCATTCATGACCTTATTTGTTTGTGCCCGTAAATCGATGCTAAATGATGCTTTTCCTGGAATAATATTACCTGACTCACTCCCGGCATGGAACTTTGTCATTTTGGCCGTGTAAGGAACCATCGGATCTAAATGAATGCTTTTCATTTCATTAATAATGGATGCCCCAATTTCAATAGCATTTTGACCCAGATGCGGTCGTGCCCCGTGTGCATCCTCGCCATGGATTTCACCTGTCAAAAATTTGGCTGCTCCATGATAAATCGCAGGTGCTGCTTGACCATCCTGCAATTCTTGGATTGGTCTAAGATGGACACCGTATAAAAAATTCACATCATCTAACACGTGTTTCTCAATCATCTTTAGAGCACCAGTCCCTTTTTCTTCAGCAGGCTGAAAGATGAATTTAAGCTTCACCGCGGTGGGAACATTCAGTTTTTGAAGAAGAAGCATTGCACCAAGAACTATTGTCATATGTGCATCATGCCCACAAGAATGGTTAGCTTGAAATTGACCGGCGACCTCTTGCCAAAGAGCATCCATATCAGTGCGTAAAGCGATACAAAACTCCCCTGTTCCTACCTCACTGACCAGACCTGGACAATCGTCAAAAGTTTGTACTGTAAAGCCTCGCTCCTGTAGAAAGTGTTGAATATATTCCGTTGTTTTATATTCCTTCCAGCTAATTTCTGGATGTCCATGTAAATATTCATAGACTGAGTCAAGCGTCGGCTTAAGTTGCTGTATATATTCCTTCAATATTTTCTTCCTCCATCCTGTACAAAAAGGTAATCTCCATTCAGCTTTTCATATTGCTCCTTGCGCTTTTCAAATCGCTCTTTATCCTTGATAGAAACACCGGCGACGATAGCATTCAAAAACGAAAACAATACAGGAATGGCATCAATGGTCGATTTTTCGGATGAATAAATTTGAAAAATACTATCGGCATGTTCTCTAATTGGAGCAAGCGGGGAGTCCGTAATTCCAATTACAAAAGCTCCTTGCTCCTTAGCTATTTGAGCAACTTTAATTGTTTCCTTTAAATAACGATGAAACGAAATTGCAATAAGTGTTGATTGATGATTCATCTCACTTAGAGTAGATAATAAATCATTTGTTTCCGGACGAAGAATTTGGATGTTTTCTCTAACTAAACCAAGAGTAAATGTGAGCCAATTGGCTGCAGAAAACGAAGATCTTAACCCTAAAACATAGACTCTATCTGTCTTTACTAACTGATCAATAACCCGCTCAAGCTCATTTTCATCAATATTCCTGATGGTTTCTTGTATATGCTGACAATCCCGCTCCATGACCTTTGCATAAAAATGAGGTTGTTCAGCTAATTCAAGCTTGCTGGAAAAATACTGTCCAAGACTGCTCTTCATAAAAAGGAGCTGCTCACGAACCATTTTTTGAAGTTCGGAAAATCCTGATAATTTTATGGAATAACAAAATCGAATCACAGTTGTTTCACTTACTCCAACCTGGTCCCCTATTTCACTTGCTAATTTAACAGCAAAATCTCTAGGGTTTTCCAATAAATATTTAGCAACTTTTTGTTGACCTTTAGAGAGCTGATTGTATTCCTTTTGAATAATTTCTTTTAGATTCAAACATTTCATCCTTCCAGAATGAATTTCAAACTTCTAGCAACCACCATTATGAAGTTTAAACTTCATAATAGCGGTTGCTGATAGAATAACACAATCCACAGCGCAAATCAACAATAATTCTGAAAATTTAAACGCGATTTATTTTTAAGTCATGATTCCTCACTTATTTTTTGATTATTTATATTCGACACTTGTTTCATAACCCTTATATTGACACATGATATAACGAAATATTATAATGCGTTTTAAATACGGAATGTTTTAAAAAGTAACAATAAATGATTGCAGGAAGATTGCTCCATTTTTTAGCTAACTACGCTTTTTAAACTCGTTATAGTAAACGCTATCATGATTATAGGAGGAATGTTATGGAAAAAATGACTATCACTAATATATTGAAAGGGTATCGTTGTAAAGATTTTTCCCCTGTAGAAATAACTGAATATTTTTTAAAACGTATAGAAAAGCTAAAGGATTTGAATGCGTATATAACTGTTTGTGAGGACAAAGCGCTAAAACAAGCAAGAATAGCAGAACAAAAATTAATAGTAGGTGAGGAGATTGGTAGGCTAGAAGGTATTCCTATCTCTTACAAAGATTTAATTTATACAAAGGATATCTGTACAACAAATGGTTCTCTCATCGATAAAAATTTTGTCCCTTGTACCAACGCAAAAGTAGTTAGTCGATTACAGGCTGAAGGAGCCATTAATCTTGGGAAAGTAAATTTACATGAATATGCGTTTGGAATTACATCAAACAATCCTTTTTATGGATCTGTAAGAAACCCCTGGAATCATGAATATACGTCAGGAGGATCAAGTGGTGGTTCAGGGGCAGCGGTAAGTGCTAATCTTTGCACAGCATCGATTGGCACCGATACAGGTGGTTCCATTCGTATTCCGGCCTCTTCCTGCGGCGTTGTTGGCTTAAAACCAACCTTTGGATATGTGGACGGAACAGGTGTAACCAATCTTTCGTGGTCCCTGGATCACATAGGGCCACTAACGAGAAATATGGATGATCTATCTATCATGATGGAAGCATTAACAGGTAAGTGTTATCAAAACAATTGTATTGAAGACGTACGTGGATTACGTGCGGGAGTACCTAGAAATTATTTTAATGAACAAATTGATAAAGAAATTTTAGACCTTTATAACAAAGCATTACAAGCACTTGAGAGCATGGGCGCTATATTAATAGAAACAGATATTCCATTTAATCTGAATGATCTTCAACTCATATTTACACTTGCTATTGCGGAAGCAGGATATATTCATAATAAAAATATGGAATTGCATATAGATAAATACGGTGACGACGTAAGAACGGTTCTGGAAATCAGCCAATCTATTTCATCGCTAACATACATTCAAGCTCTTAAGAAAAAAAATCAGATCAAAAAAGAATTCGATCAATTGTTTAGCATGATAGATATACTTGCAACTCCAACATTGCCTACAACCCCGAAAAAAATAGGAGTAGAGGAAGTTATAATAGAGGGAATAACAGAAAACATTTTCAATTGTATGATTCGTTATACATCTGTTTTTAATCTAACAGGAAATCCCGCTCTGTCGATCCCTTGTGGATTTACCTCCGAGTCCCTCCCTGTTGGCCTGCAATTTGTGGCTGGTGCTTATCGGGAAGATATTTTATTTCGGGTTGGTTATGCATATGAGCAATCTCAACTAGCTGAGTTTTATGCTAAAAGAGGTAAATTGTACAATCAGCCCCTATCTTCAACAACATAAACCGGAGCCTTCCTTATAAGAAGGCTCCCCTTTTGCTGACTTACATCAAAATCATAATATAAGAATAATTTTTTGTAATTCACACTATAAAAAAGGAGATGGACTCTCGATAGATCAGGGGTAGGCGTGTGGGAGCCTCCCTGGGAGGCGAAACTAATTTGGATGCTCATTTCCTCGCGCGAGCCATAAGTTGCGATCCAGCCATGATCCATCAATAAATCCAGGCCGAGCACGTCCTGGTAAAAGCATTTAGCTGCCGTGATATCTTGCGTATCTATATTAGTGATAATTCGTTTGACCTTCATTTCTTACCTCCATTCATTTACATTTTCCTGTTCCGCCGTTAGCTTAATTCTGGCTCGTTCCATTTTTGTAACTACTTACATTTTTATTATTGATCATCATCATTAGCATAACTTCAATTTGTTTGAGGCTCTTTCTTGCCCGCGCAATTTTTAGACGCTGGGCAAGAATTTTATTCATCCCTCTACTCTATTCCTTATTAAAAAGTACCGCTACACAGGTACCAGGCTGCGTAGCGGTGATGAAATGTTTGCATGATCCTCTTATTAGCCAATCGTTTCAACGACATTCCCTTTACTATCTTTAATCTCACTTTTCACAATGTTAAATACAAGGCCTTTAAAGCTATTCAATGGATAAACTCCAACATACGGAACAAGCACTTCCATTAATTCATTGACACATTCTTGGTTTATAGATAGCTTGACCTGATTATCAGTTATGTCAACATTTGGATGCTCAGTAGGTGAAAATACAATTGATAGATTTCGTCCAATTAATTGCAAGTCTTTATTTTTAGGGATTCTCCCATTTAAAATTTGAGCGATAAGTGGTGCTTGCTTTGCACCTATCGTTATTGTATAGGTTGTCTTTTTAAACAATGACTTTTTTTCTGTCCAATCAAGATTATCCAAAAATAGACTACCTGTGCTTGAGCCATCTTTATGCATTCCCGATTGAAGCGCTTCTTTAATAGCTGGATCATTCATAAAAGATCCCCTTGAAAGATCAGTAATATATAGGGGAAGATGAGAAGAAGCTGCCTCTAATAACCCAAGTGTATTCCACATCTCCATTGCTTCTCGTTCATCAACGGTTATACCAACCACTTGCAAAAATTCTACTCGGCCATTTGGTGTAGAAATAGGTGGCAACATAGGATCTTCAATAAAAGCAATGGATTGTATTAACGTATCGCTTTCCAAAGCAATTGGTCCATTTGTATTCAAATAATGTCCAGCTTGAAAATAATTACCGCTTGAAAAAATGTATCTGCCGAGATTTTGCAGAAAGTTTAAACTCCAGGCAGGAGGTTCTTGCTCGTTCGTCTGCTTTGCAAGTCTGAAGGTTAATTCAAAGCCATAGCCACTATACTCAGAATCCTTGCTCTCCTTTTCATATAGATCGGAAAAACCATATGTAACAATGTGCCAATGAGGTACTGGCTCATTTTTTACATAGGCACTAATGCCCTCTAACGGATCAGGGCCTCCAAGGGAATAAGGAAGCATTGTACCATAATGCTTCGGCACCTGATCACCATAAAGTCTTTCCATCTCTTTATCAATTGCTTCCCAACCGATTGCCTGTACCTCTTCGCTCATTCTTTGTCTCCTCCTATACCTAAGCAGTAAAACCTTTGCTCTGCCCTCTTGCTTCACTACATACAAAAATCAACATTGTAAGTGTGCTTAATCAATATTTTACTATAAATAGTCGTTTCATTAGGAAGTATTTTTAAATATAGGATTAATTAACCACTATTAATAGTCTATTTTTACAACATTAATGTCATAGATGATAGCTCATATAAAATATAAAACCCGTATCCAACATCCTTTATGGATACGGGTTTCCCCTGTCCTTTATTTCAACTTCATGTGCCTTACCGTTAGGAACGCTTTGTTTGGATCTTTGACTGATATTGTACAGGTAGAGAGCTTGTTGATATATACAGGAATATCAGTGTTGTTCTGCGCCCTTTTTTACATTTCTAAACCTTCTAATGACTCCATTTCTTTTTCAAGGTTCGGTGTCTCAATATCAGAGTGATAAAATTTGGCGCAAATTGAGTTGCATTGATTCCACTTACAATTCCCAGTGAAGCAGCTGTATTTACATCATTATAAAACCACTTTCCTTTTGGTACATCTGTAAAAGTTTTAGTGTTCTCTGCTGCTTTTAGATCCAGTACACGAACTAATAGTGAAGTCAACTCAGCACGTGTAATAGGAGCGTTTGGTCTTACTGTAACCGTTCCTTCTCCATCATCATAGCCTTTGACAATGTCTGTATCAACCAAATCATACAGCGTTTCTTCAGCCCACGGAAGAAAGCCATTCATTATACATTTTATTTTTTAGCAAGTCCATTCCTTCTTGGAATGGAGCAGCTTCCTGATTTTCGCTATTATCCTCCATCTCAAAACATTGATAAATCGCTTCTATAAAGGTTCCATTCCGCACGATAGTAACCGGTGACGTCCATTAATGGTTCCAGCACCGAGTCTACAAAAGCCTCTATGGGAAAGTCTGGATGGTGCGGTTTGATTAGACTGGAGAGACGACAAGCCAACTTGACCAAAATATTCTTTTAAAGCTACAGTTGCACTCACCCTTTCTCACCATCTTCGTCATTCGACCATATCTTCTCGATATATTGACCGCTGTATGCTTCTGAAAAGACTCGTTATCAGACTAAAAAAGACAACTTTTATAAATCTATTGACTTCTATCATTTATTTGTGATAATATTTTGTTTTTGCTAATATCTTTCATGTATGGTATCCTTAAAGAAGGTACTTACTGGAGGTGGATTTTTTGTTTCAAGTTGGCGACAAAATTGTTTATCCCATGCATGGTGCAGGTGTAATTGAAGCTGTAGAGGAAAAAGAAATCCTAGGAGAGAAACAGCAGTACTATATCATAAACATGCCAATTGGCAATATGCAGGTCATGGTTCCTGTGGAGAAAGTATCTCCTCTTGGTATACGCTTAGTTGTTGATATGTTTACAATGGAAAATGTTCTGTTTGTTTTTCATCACGGAGAATCAGATGCATTACTCCCGTGGGGTCAACGATATCGCATAAATACAGATAAAATGAGAACTGGCGATGTACATGAGGGTGCTGAGGTAGTTCGTGATTTAATGCGGAGAAGCCAAGAAAAAGCGCTGAACACAAGCGAAAAGAGAATGCTGGACAGCGCAAAACAAATTTTAATCAGTGAATTAGTACTAGTCAAAGGAGTAACTGAAAATCAGGCAAATGATTTGTTAAATTACGCAGGTGATAGGTAAAGATGACAGGCTAAAAACTTCTTTGAAATTTGATGATAGATCATGTAGCATAAATAGCCTAAAGGCTATTTTTTTATGTAAGCAAAGCTATTCGAGCAAGTTCTCGGGCTTCGTTTTGAATACCTGTATGTATTTGATTAACTGTATTTCACCTTTCGTAAAACTGCTTCTGTTTATTTTAGTCATAGGTTCCCATTTTAGTAATAAAAAAAGCTGCTAACATCATTTTGTCAGCAGCCTTGAACCCATACCCTTATTGTATAAGCTTTTTGCTATTTTTTATAACTTAACAACGTTTGCAGCTTAATCTCCACGATCGCCTTACGTAATATCAAAACTTACTCGTTGACCTTCTTCAAGAGATTTAAATTCATCTTTGTAATTGCGGAGAAATGTACGAATACATCATCATCTTGTCTTTCGATAAAGCCAAAACCTTTGTCTTAAGGACGAGTATCTGTTTCCTATTTCAACGACCCCGTTTATGTTTACTTCTTGTATCTTTTCCATTATATCCTTTATGCCTCTTATTGTTCCGTCCTGATTTACCTTTTACCCTTAACTTTGATTTTTTGGAATAACGTGGTTCTTCGACAGTCAGCTGGATAGGAATGTTTGTTTGTTCCTTCGTCATCATCTTTAAGACAACCGAAACTAAAGTAACTGAATCGAACTGATCCAGTAATTCAGTTGCTGTATGCTTAAATTCGGAATAATTCCCCTCTTCCACCATTTGAATAAGCTTTTCTGACGCAATCCGCTGTTTAGACTCCATTGCTTCAGCCACGGTTGGAATTTGTTTTCGATGAATCCTTCCCTTAGATGCCTGTTCGATACTGCGAAGCTGACCCATTTCCCTAGGTGTAACAAATGTGGTAGCTAACCCTGTCTTTCCAGCCCGTCCTGTTCTACCGATGCGATGAACATAACTCTCCGGGTCTTGAGGAATATCAAAATTGTATACATGAGTAACTCCTGAAACATCAATACCTCTAGCAGCAACGTCTGTTGCCACTAAAATTTCGATGCTCCCCTCACGAAATTTCTTCATCACAACATCTCGCTGACGCTGACTCAAATCCCCATGTAAGCCCTCAGCCATATATCCTCTTTTATTTAAAGCATCATTTAATTCATCTACTCGCCTTTTCGTTCGCCCAAATATAATCGTCAATTCTGGATTTTCAACATCTAGTAGACGGGAAAGAACATCAAACTTTTGACGTTCATTTACCTCATAATACACTTGTTCCACTGTTGGAGATGTGATTTCCTTAGCTTTAATTTTAATTAATTCTGGATTGGTCATGAATCTTTCAGCAAGGTTCTGGATAGGTCGTGGCATGGTCGCAGAAAACAATAAAGTTTGTTTTTCTTTTGGCGTCTCTTTGAGGATTCGCTCGATATCCTCTAGAAATCCCATATCTAACATTTCATCTGCTTCATCTAGTACGACCATGGAGATGCGATCTAACCGCAAAGTTTTCCGTTTGATGTGATCCAGCAGTCTGCCTGGTGTTCCAGTGATAATATGTGGACGTTTTTTTAAGGCTTTAATCTGTCGCTCAATAGCCTGACCGCCATAAATAGGAAGGGAACGAATTCCCATGTAACTAGATAAACGATTAATTTCTTCAGATACTTGAATGGCTAATTCCCTGGTAGGTGCAATTACAAGCGCTTGAACATAGTCTTTACTTGTATCGACTTTTTCCAAAATTGGTATACCAAATGCTGCTGTTTTACCTGTACCGGTTTGTGCTTGTCCAATGATATCTTTACCCGATAAGGCAATGGGGATTGCTTTCTCCTGGATAGGAGATGCCTCCTCAAACCCCATATCTGTAATTGCTCTTTGAATAGCTTGATTAATTCCTAGTTCATGAAATGTTGACATTGGATCATTCCTTATCATTTTTCTTATTGTTTGTACAAATACTTTCCAGTATTCTAGAAAAATAAGTTAATATACATTCCATACTTATTCATCACCATGTCAAAGCACAACTAAATGCCGAGCCATCCTCTGTTCAATCTCCAGATGATGAAGACAAAAAAGCAAGTATATTAAAAGACAATATCCCTGTAACCCCTTGACGATTCCCATGATTTCTGTTCCCGGGATTATTGCTACGGTTATGGACTTGTTAATGATACCTCGCAAAGAACCTCCATAATATAGCTGTTGTATCTGGACCCAGTGGATCGGTATAAGAACCACTTGAACTTCCGCCAGACCATGCATGTCCCATTCTATCGATCATCCAAAGCTCCATGAGTGGAGCTCCACGCTTATCATTATACACATGTTGGCTATAGCTTCTTCCATTTACGATATCTGCCTTTACAAGGGCAGGTGTAACCTCTGCTTTGCCTCTGCCCCCCTCCACGAGAAAATTCGTTTGAGCCCATTGTATGATAACCTGTTGACCATTAATCGGATGTACAGTGGTATCGCAGATACCATGAAAAACAATAACAGGCATCTTTTTTTTGAATTTTCCCATTTCAAAAAAGGCCTTATTCCCACAATCGTATGGATCTCGTGTGCCTTGGATCATCACATATTTAGCAGTTTGAGCCGTTGGATCGGCTGGGATAAAAACATCTACCGCATCATACGCTAGTCCAGAACATATTCCAATTCCACTAAAGACATCAGGATAGGTAACACCTAGAATGGAAGCCATCGCTGCACCCGCAGATAAGCCAGCAGCATACACCTTATTTGAGTCAATGCTATAATTGCATTTGACATCATCAACCATTCCTTTAATTACCTTTGGATGCCCCTCTCGCCGATGCTGATTGTAATCTAAAAACCAGTTCCAGCATCCTTGAGGATTAGACTTAGCTGGATCAAAAGGATTAAACAGGTGGCTCATCGCAGGGTAAAGTACAATAAGATTTTCTCGTTCAGCTAGATCATTCATTCTTGTTCCAGCGGCAAAATCATCTGGGTCCTGTTTACAACCATGAAGCATGACCAGCAGCGGTACATTGCTCCCTGCTTTGTATCCGCTTGGTACATAAAGTTTGTATGTAAATCCCTCATATGTATATTTCAAAAAGTTACTCATAGCTACACCATCCTCTAAACCTAAAGATTCTTTATTCAGAGTATGATTAATATCCCTACAATCGATTATATTTTCGACCCAAAACAATATTTTCATTCTTTCAATTTCAGCTCTTGCTTCCATTTCTGTATCTATTTTCTTCATCTCTTCAAATCATCTGTCTTTTATCTAATCATTCATAATTTTCACATCTCTTTCCGCAGGATTCCTTTTAGTGATTTCTAAAAGGAATCCCGCCGATTTTGCTGACCACATGTAAGTTCTTCTATTGTCCCTTTTTAACCAAGAAAAATCCCTCCCTAGTAGTTCTGTGTAAATTCTTTTACCCACAATAATATTCACATCTTGATCTTAACAAATTTACGTTTTCCAACTTGTACAATCAAATCATTTGTAACCGGGACTCGTAATTGTATATCTCTTACCTTTTCACCATTTATTCTCACACCGTTATTTTCAATCATTCTACGCGCTTCACTTTTGGAATTTTGTAAATTTAACTGAATGAGTAAGTCTATTACTGATGCTTGGCTTTCACCATGCCACTCTACTATTGGTATTTCGTCTGGAATGCTCCCTTGTTGAAAAACAGATATGAAATGCTCTTCTGCTTGTTTGGCAGCTTCGGCTCCGTGATACATTCTTACAATGGTTTTACCTAAAAGCATTTTTGCATCACGTGGATGAAATATACCTGTATCAAGTTCTTCCTTAATCTTTTTTATTTCTTCTGTCGTCAAGTCAGTTGCCAATTCAAAATACTTATTCATTAATTCATCAGGGATGGACATAGCCTTACCGTACATTTCTTGTGGACTTTCATCAATGCCGATATAGTTCTTCTTTGATTTTGACATTTTCTCTACACCATCAAGTCCTTCTAACAAAGGCATCAACATCGCTACTTGCTTCTCTTTACCAAATTTCTCTTGAAAATGTCTTCCCATTAGGATGTTGAAATGCTGGTCAGTTCCACCTAATTCAATGTCACTTTCTAACACAACTGAATCATATCCCTGCATTAAAGGGTAGAAAAATTCATGGAGAGATATAGGCTTCCCAAAAGCTAAACGTTCTTCAAAATCATCTCTTTCAAGTAATCTTGCCACGGTTATTTTTCCTGCCATGTTAATGACATCCTCAAAATTTAATAGAGAAAGCCATTTAGAATTGTAGTGAAGTTCTATTTTCTCCATATCTAAAACTTTTCCGAATTGCTCGAAGTACGTCCTTGCATTGCGTTTAACTTCTTCATCTGTTAATTGCTTTCTGGCAATTGATTTGCCCGTAGGATCTCCAATCTTTCCTGTAAAATCACCAATAATTAACTGAATGATATGGCCGTTCTCTTGAAATTGTCGCAGTTTGTTTAAAACAACTGTATGTCCAAGATGTACATCAGGGGCGGATGGATCTAATCCTAATTTAATTTTCAACGGACGATTTAATAAGACTGATTTAGCTATTTTATTTTTTAAATCCTCAGTTGGTATAATCTCTTGAACGCCTTGAGTGTAAAGGAACAATTGTCTCTCAACTTCAATTAATTGCTTACTTGATAACTGTTCAATAAAGTTTCCCATTACTAATTCCTCCTGTATTCTATATTATGCATAAAAAAACACGCCCCTATAAAAGGGACGTGGATTGCTTTTTGCACGCGGTACCACCCTTATTGAAGAATATTACTATTCTTCCGCTCATTCAGTTAACGGTTCATCCGCTCTTTGCTACTCTATGTTTCACAAAGAGAGCTCAAGGAGGTAATTCGCACTTATCTTTGTGTCGATTCACACCAACCATCGACTCTCTGGTACAGGGAGATAAGCTACTACTGATTCCTGTCATCGCTTCATTTACTATTTAATTATTGTGGTAACTTAAGCAACTCACCTTAGAAGTTTAGTAACATCTTTTTTTCAGAATTGTTAGCTATGAAACGATTCTAACAAAACTTTATGAGATCTGCAAGAAAAATCCTTTAATCGTGCTTATTCCGTTAAACTATACATTAGCTTAATAATAGTTATAGGTGGTTCTGAGACTTATCCAATCAATCACCTTACCTCCTCTACCAATAAAAAAGCCGAAATTCCACCAAATCCGGCTACATTTCGGCTTTTTTCTCATAATTTTGCAAAATAAGCAATATCAGTCTTTATTTATGTTTTGAAGCACTATGTTTTTTCAATTCGTACATATTATAATCAGAAATTCTGATTAGCCCTTCTAATTCTTTTCCATCGTCAGGATAAATTGACACCCCCATTGACAAAGATACCTTCACTTTCATCACCTTCGAAAGGTTCTTTACATCTTCTTTTACTCTATGAATGATGCTTTCCATTCCTTGTTGATCAGTATGAGGGACAATAATAAGAAATTCATCCCCTCCCCATCTGGCAATAATATCCCTTTGTTTCGTATTATTCAAAAGCACATTTGAAATGTGTTTCAGTATCTTATCTCCAGTTTCATGACCATATGTATCATTAATCGTTTTAAAATGATTTACATCTACAACAAAAACACCTAACTTTTCACCTTTTCTATCCATTTTACGAAATATTTTAGGTACTTTTTGCGAAATAAATCTCCGATTGTATAAATGAGTTAGTGAATCTCTTTGGGAATAAAATAACGCTTTATCATACTTCTTACCTAAAAACCAAGCAAAGCAGAGAGCAATGATTCCAGGTATAGGAATGATATGAGGTGGATGTCCGAACTCGAAAATAACGGATGTTCGAATTAACATAAGAAGAGTAAAAACAAAGAAAACTGCAAGTAATCTACCTGTATAAGCCATTGATAAAAATCACCAATTTTCCCAATGATGTAGCATATATACATACTGTTAAATAACTAAAGTTAATTTCAAGTTAAGTATAGCTTATTTACTTTGGCATTTCAGCCCCTATCCTTCTCAACTGGTATCGGTTAGACAACGTTTTATCGTCCTCTATAGCGAAAATACCGTGAACAGGGTGAATTTGGTTTGCTGGATCAACGAGGAAGGCGAAAGGAATATTTAGATCAAGAACGGTACGTTCAGCAGTTGAAGCGAGAGAATGCGATGCTAAAAAAGTGTTTGAAAATCTGGATGCGGGAGGTAAGAAAGAGCGATTCAAGCTTATCGAACAAGCAGCGAATCCAGGCCAAGTAGCACAATTGTGCCAGCTTCCTGGTGTTTCTAGAAGTGGTTACTACGTATACTTGAAGCGAAAGAAGAACGATAGGGATGTCGAGGCCGTGTGACTCATTCGCAAGGTGTACCATCGCTACGAAGGAAAATATGGCTACCGGCAGCTCCAGCTGTTCTTGTGGCAAGATGACGGCGTATGGATGAATCACAAGAAGGTACTGCGTCTCATGCAAAAGCTCGGTCTTCAAGCCAGCATTCGACGGAAACGCCGGTTTAACATGAAGGATAAGGTTGCGGAGCGTGTGGCTGAGAATCTGCTTAAGCGAGACTTTACGGCAGATAAGCCAAACCAGAAATGGGTAACAGATGTGACCCAATACCGGGTAGGCGAACGCTGGTTGTATCTTTCGGCCGTGAAAGACTTATTTAACACATACGATTTTATAACCGAAGACGACCACAGCGTAAATTAAATAAACTGACGCCGGTAGAGTACCGGCGCCCGTTTGCAGCCTAGGTGTTTTTCTCAATGTCTACTAAAAGGGGGCTTGATCATAAGGGATTGGGGTGTTTTTGTTTCGCTTTATTTTTTCTTTCTTGTTTTTCAATCTTACTTATTGAATAATAATCATAGTTAAGTCAGATAAGGAGAGAGAATATGGAGCTGGTTCAACCCATTCGTGACAAGAAAAAAATCGAGGGCATGAAAAAAATCTTAGCCTCGAATCCACGAGATGTTCTCTTGATTATACTCGGCATTAACAATGGCCTTCGGATCAGCGATCTTTTACATATGCGTGTCAGTGATGTACTACAGGAGAACAGATTTTTGGTTTACATAGTGCGTATTATCGAACGTTTATTATAAATTCACTTTAATTTTTAAAATTTGCAACCAATAAACACCAATAACGTCTGAGGTAGTAAGGAGATGATAACATTGAAGAGATTGTATTACTCTGTAACTTTAATCTCGTTAATCTTTTGCGGAACTCTAGTTTGTGGAGTTCAAGGAAAAGTACTTGCATCCCAAAACAGAACGAATAAAATTCAAACTGAAGTTACACCAGAGAAACTAAGTCCTTATATTAGAGAAAAAGGAATTTACCCACAAAATGAACATCCAAAACCTTTGCCACTTGGAAAAGGAATTAAAACACTAAAAATAGGCGAAGGATTAACACCATTACCTAAAACAACGGATACGAAAAATGGAATACCTGGATTAGAAAAATTAAAACTATATAATAACTTGCCAAACTCAGAAAACAAAGCAAAATGAGACTATCTCATTTTGTTTTGTTTTCATAAGTGACATTATGAGACTTAATATATTCCAAGCCATCGCATAATGATCATTAGAACACCTAGAAGGATCATTAACATGGCAACACCAAAGAAACCTAATAAAAATGACTGAACCATCTTTAGAAATTCCCAAGAGACTTTAGATTGATCAATTAGATGTTGTTCTTTCTTTAATTGTCTAATATCATTTTGAATGATTTCCATCTCGTTTCGTATGTGTCTTAATTCATTGATGATTTGTTGTTCTGCTTCATTCTCCATAAGCACCCTCCCGAATTATTTATTGGATAATTATACCACTAAAATTCAAGATAAGAGCCTGTTTCCATTTCGCTTATTATTACACATTCTATGATTAAAAATATTTTTCTCATCATTTTATGTTAAAATAAGGTAAATAAGTATATTTTACTCAATTTTAACACGGAACATTTTTATTTCAATTCCACTTATTTATCTTAGTGCATTATTTTTATTGATTTTAAATTATACCAAAGGAAAATAAAAGTCTTAAAGTAACATATTGCAACCTTAGAAGAGGAAAAAATGAGGGAGGGCTGTTTAAATTGCCAAGGATTTTAAAAATACTTTTGTGGCTAGTTTTTTCGGTTTCTGTAGTAATGATTATATTAAGTGTTATTGGTCTTTTGACTTTTCTTAAATATAAAGTCTGATAGTAATAAAAATATACACCTTTAAACATACATACTATCTCCATTTTTCATTCACTTAACTGGAATGTAGCTGGTGAAATAGTGTAGTACCTCTGCTTGTTTGTTCAATGGATTTATCAACTGTTAGTCCAAAAGTGAAGAGCAAACCACCCATGAAACAAGTTATCGGACTTTCAAAAAGCGTGGAGTAAATATCGAACGATCAAAATGACACATAGGCATCTTCTTTATTGAATACAATGCAATGAAACCCTTTTGAAGAGGAGTAAGTAAGGATGCCTAATAACATGAATTATCGATTAACAACTCAGCAAATGATTAGCATCATCAGAAACGGTCTTCATAAATCGCAAGTTCCCAAACATATTATTATTGTTGGTGCAGGACTAGCAGGACTAGTTGCAGCTTCTTTATTAAAAGACGCCGGGCACAACATTACAATTCTTGAAGCGAACAACAGAGTAGGTGGACGTGTTTACACCTTACGCTCCTCTTTTAGTAATGGGTTATACTTCAATGCAGGTCCAATGCGTATTCCTGATATCCATTCTTTGACTTTAACGTATATTAAAAAATTCAGGTTACCTACAAATCTATTTATTAATCGAACACCTATGGACATCATTTACACAAATGGTATTAAAACACGTCTCAACATATTTGAACATAATCCAAGTATTTTAAACTATCCAGTTACGCTGAATGAAAGAGGCAAAACAGCCGAAGAGTTGTTGCTTTTAGTCGTACAACCTATCCTCAACTTCATTAATCAAGATCCAGCGAGAAATTGGGCTGTTGTGGAAAAGCAATATAAAAACTATTCGTTAGGTTTTGTTTTAAATTCTTTTTTTTCAGCTGGTGCAATCGATATGATTGGTGTACTCCTTGATTTGGAAGCATATTTGGGGATGTCTTTTATTGAAGTGTTGCGAGAAATGGTACTTTTCACATCAACAAATCGTTTCTACGAGATAACGGGTGGGATGGATTTATTGCCGCGGGCATTTCTACCACAATTAAAAGAAAATATACTGTTCCACCAAAAAATGATGAAGATTGTTCAGTACAAAAACAGTATAACTATCCACTCCACTCATCAACAAACCTTAGAGCATTTCATGATAACAAGTGATCTTGCTATAATCACCATCCCCTTTTCAGCTTTACGATTTGTAAAAATCGAACCATACGATTCTTTTTCTTACTACAAAAGAAGGGCAATTCGCGAACTCAATTATATGGCTTCAACAAAAATCGCTATTGAGTTTAAAAGCAGGTTTTGGGAAAGATCTTATCAATATGGTGGTAAATCTATAACTGATCTGCCAATTCGATTTACGTATTATCCAAGTTATGGAATTGGAACAATGGGACCAGCTGTGGTTTTGGCAAGTTATACATGGGCGGATGAGGCTTTAACATGGGATAGCCTATCTAATGAAGAGCGCATTCAATATGCCTTAAAAAATTTGGCGGAAATTTACGGAAACCATATCTATGCTGAATTCCTATCAGGAGCGTCCTTTAGTTGGAATCAAAACCCTTATTCCTGTGGAGCTTTCACAGCTTTCGAACCGGGGCAAGAAATAGAGCTATACCCTTATATCGCGGTGCCTGAAGGAAGGGTGCATTTTGCTGGTGAACATACTACGCTTATTCATGGTTGGATGCAAGGAGCAATTGAATCAGGAATACGGGTTGCATATGAAGTTAATGACTTACCAAAATCATGAACAGATCTAGAACTCTAAGACAGAAGACTATAACAATCGGAAAATTTTTTACCCTATGTGGACTTTCGCTTTATAGCTAAAATCTTATTCTTGCCAGATAAGAAGCCTAGAGATACAAAGTGTCTATATAAGTTACGGTTAATATTTTGACATGGTAGCGTGGTTGGAAGTAGGAAAGATGGAGAAAGAAGAGGGTGGAGACGCCCTGCGCCCCGGCAGAAGAAAGGCCAACGTGTCTTTTTCCGACCGTCCACCGCCCTTCCTTCTTTTCTTACCTCTCACCACAAGAATTTGTCAATGTATCAAATCAGATGTATATAGGCTTCTTTATAACGGTTATTCAATAAAATACATCTTCCCATTTACTTCAAGAGACACTGATGATTGTTTCATCTCTTCCTTTAGAGATTGGGCATAGTCAACTACTTGATTCAGTTTTTTCTTATCCAAATCTTCTACAAAGCTATAGACAATCGTTACTTTTTCCTTGACTAACTGATTGTCATCGGATAGCCAGGCTCCTGTCCCGTCAATGGCGGTTGCTCCTCCAAACATTTCTGAGAATTTCCTTAAAGACTTATGAACATAGGGTGTGTTATCAATGGGCTGATCTACATTATATGTAGATGGTACATAGATTTTCACTACGTCTTCAAGGTAGAATTGCCCGTGTAAAGCAGAAGATTGTTTTACTTTAGATGCTTCTTGTTGTTCTGCGGCGTACACAGCATTCGCCAAGAGAGCGATTAACATAATAGGGATAATCCAATAAAAAATTTTTTTCCTTTTCAACATTGCCACCCCTTTTTATTCGACAATTTAGCTAGCAAAACAATGATCGATTTTCTATCATTATACATGCAGTAATCAGCTTTCAAAGAATTATTTCATTTCATTATTTAAATGTTCATCCTTTTCAAAAATATGTGGTGCATATTTTTCTAAAGGTCCAAACACCCATTTGTTTACTTCTCTATCCAACAGCAACTGATGAGTAGGAATAATAATGTCTTCCTTATTTGTTTCTATTGTAAATCCTTGAAAAATCATTGTTCGAACATCTTGCCTGTTTAAACCATAACCAAATGATTTCACTTTTTCATATGGAATTAATTCATCTTTATAGTAAAAAACATTTTCGTCAAACGAAAGCAGAACAGGCTTTTTCGATTTGCATAAATAATAGGTAAGCATCCCTCCAACTATTAGAAAAAATAAAAGCGCTATTGACATGAGAAAGTAAATCAGCCCTTTAGAAAGCGAGCTTTCCTTAACGACAAAGTCACCAAAAAGCACCCATAAAATAACGATGACAAATAACAATATTATAAAAATTTTTATTGTTATCGTTTTTCGGCTATATGTAACATGGTGCATCATACACCTCCAATAGTTAGCTGTTTCATTCGTTTGTAATTACATTTATTGCTTTTTGGAGTGGCCTTGTTCGAAAAATGAGCTCATTTCCGTTTTGTTCAATGACCCATGTTTTATCTTTTCTTGATACATATAGGTAGCTTTCTAACGAGCGAACATTGCGACTTGCATCGAACACAAAATCATACATACTATTTAATCTTCCGCCTTTGTCCAATAACGTCTCTAAAAATTCAGCTGGCAACCGTTGAAAGTGCCATCTGTAATGCAGTAGAAATTATTTAAACACAACATCCGTCTTAGAATTTACTTGTACAGGAAACCATTCCATATCATCCCCAACCCCGCTCGATTTTACTTCTTCCACATTGTTATACATAATGTTTGATTGCCCAAGTACTCCATCAGAAGAAAAAAACAGTTCTTTTGTATCACTATAACGCTTAATAGTAAGCGAGATAAGGTTAGTGTTTCCCTTTATGATGTTTTCTTTTGGAATATAAATGTAAACAAATACTGAATCAGATTCTAAATTTGAATGGATTTGACTATAAATATCTTCCGATTTATTCTTTGTTTTTTCAATTCCTACATAGAATAGTCCGCCTGGCTTAAAGGTTATAGGATATGTGCGCTGTTTGCCTACATAAAAGCCCAAAACACCACAAGTAATTCCTCCATATTCTGTTATTTTACAGTCATTTCCTGTCAACTTGCTTAACCGTGAGACATCAGGATTTTCACTATACCCCTCTAACGCTAAAAACATTGCGTGTTTTCCTACTTCTTGGATAAGAGGTTTAGGATCTTTCACTTCAGTTAAAGGTAAATCAACTTGCGCTGACATTGATATTTTGCTCTCTTTTAATAGATTGACTTCTTGTTTCTCTGTAACTGTACGATATGGATATTTTTTTTTACCTTCTACCTGATAGATCCCTGGCAGAGCGGGTCCATACTTATAGACTTCTTCTTTTGTCTTAGTTGTATAAACCTTTTTTCCGTCGATTTTAATTACTGCTTTATCTGGGTTTGCTTTGACAAATATATAATGAGGACGAACTCCTATGACATAATTATCTGAGAAAAAACCATCTTCTTTTTTTAGATAAAAACTACCTGCATTTAGTATTTGATCAGGAGAGTTTGTACTTAATAGCTCATTCGATTGAAGTGAATTTGATTCTTGATCTAATAAGGATTGCTGAGCATATAACAGGTTAATTAGTTTATCAAATGTTTCTGGTTCTTTTTTGTATTGACTCACCATTTGCTTTAAATAAGAGGAGTTCACTGTCATATCTCCATCCGGTGAAAGTGAGGCTTCAAATTCGTCAAAGTTTTCGGTCAGTATTGCATTTTTAAATTTTTCAATAGCCTCAGCACTTTCAGACATCAAGCACTTAAAAAAAGGGAAAATAATAACAAAATAAAGGGGAATTTTTTAATCATTATGCTCTCTCCTTACAAAATGCTTAAAACTCCAACTATCATGGCTTACTTTACGGTATCTACAGCTTCTTCTTGAGAAGTTGCCATTGTAGCTCAGATTCCTAGAAACGCAATAAGAAAGAAGGCTGTAGTCCCTCCAATCCATACTTTTTTCTTGTTTTTGATAAAGCCCTGTCAATTCTCTCTCCCCTTTCATTTTGCCTTTTAGCAATTTCCACGAAGATATTCATCCATATTTTACTTAAAACTGTTTATAAATAGAAACTTTTTTCTTATATTAACTGAATTTTCGTTATTTAGTAATATGAATTAAGAAAAAGACATTTTCACTTACTTTTAACAGGTCATAACTACCTGAATTTACTATTAATAATTGATTATCTATACATAGGACTTGAGAATGAACGGGAAATTATTTGATTAGTTAGAAAATATCATAGAAAGAGAGCTATAAAATACTCTCCTCCATAGCGGTCGAGGCTGACCCAAAAGGTTGTTTGGTCTCAAACGAAATATAATATATAGGTTGCTTACTGTTTTCTATGCGTATATACGGTATCAAAGAAGGGTGCCCCCTCACTTTTGGGACACCCTCCTGTTTTTTTCGCTTATGATGACGTTAAGCCTATCTACTCTTTCCTTCCGCTACGAGAAGCCATTTTTGCTGCAACAGCTCATCCGTGTGCTTGCCGATAAAATCATGCACCTCGTTCTTCACCGTCCAAATGGCCTGCGCAAGTGTTTGTGCTCTACATTCATGTATAGACATCTGCTCCATTTGAAAAGAATGCTCCAGCAAAGCGACAACACTACGTACCAATTTCTTCTCATCAGTACCAAACCATTGATTTGCCAGTGCTTTTGCAAATAAGCGTTTGGTTTCCACGCGGGCGGTATGTGATTCCAGCAAGATCAGCACTCTTTTGCGTGAATCATCCATGAAGTCCAGCATCGTCTTATCAAGCAGGCTCATCTCTTGCTCCAACAGTGGTTTTCCTTCTTTGATTGTTTCCAGTCTCCGCATGATGTCCTTTCCTGCGGAGATAATGCGATCACCCAGTTCTACACCTTTTTGTAGATATTCCTTGTAACCGTCAAGGTGAATCTGGGCTGCTTCCCCAGCCTCCGGTCCAAGACGCTCTCGCACCTGATTCCCCAATCTCTCCACATACTGAATGATAGGAACAAATGAATGGGGAGCGGCAGTCAGATTTTTCTTCAAATACCCCGCGTTGTTATCCAGCGTCACGATCAATTGGTACATACGCAGACACCTTCGCGTCAGGTTACGGTCCGAAACGAGCCGCCCTGCTTGATCCACTACAACAAATTGTCCAAAATTGGTTTCCATGCGGAGCAGGACCGACACAGGATAGATGCCTACCAGACGATACGACTCGCCATCTATGATCAAGTCTGTGCTCATATAGATTTGCTGGAAGCCCCGCTTGAACGGTGCCACTGCTGTTTTAAAAACGCCTTTTGCTGGCGACATAATCCATAACAGTTTTATTGTCACGTCCTCCTCGCAACAATGATTTCCTTGTTTTGGTTTTTATCCTAATCCTCTATCCCCAGTATTTACATTCAAATTATACAGAACCTTCTTACTTGTTCACAATAGAGAATCTATATACATCTGAATTGAAGGTCTGCGGCTTGAGATGGTGATCCATTGGTAAAATTGAAATCAGCACAAGTATTCTAGCTGCCATAAGCGATCTTATCGGATCTTATCATAGTGATGGATTGCATTATTCGCTCTGTACTCATCCTTTTTTTGAACATAAATGTCATATTGTAAATAGTCCTGAGCTCCAGATTGTATACTTCCTCCTCCTGGATGACTCGAATCTATAATCACTTTTGTACGATAAGGCACAGCTTTAGATTTAAGGCGTTGTGTAACTTTAAAGTAATCATCATTCCCAAGCGCAGAATAAATGAGGCATCGATAACTCCTATCTTTAAAGGATGAAATAAGCGGCAATATCACAATAATAGCAAGGACAAGAACAGTTAAAATGAGAGGTAAATCCCAATCCATATTCTTCAACTTTTCAGCTAAATAAACACCTTTTCTCTATTTTATAATCAAAATATGGTTTATTAATAAAAATAAGTTAAAAAAACAAAAAAGTTGCATATTATCAGACGTAATAAAGAATTAAGATATTGTATTTGTTTCTTCTTTA
Organism: Aneurinibacillus migulanus; assembly: GCF_001274715.1. Lineage (GTDB taxonomy): Bacteria > Bacillota > Bacilli > Aneurinibacillales > Aneurinibacillaceae > Aneurinibacillus > Aneurinibacillus migulanus. Next base: position 3,247,193 of record NZ_LGUG01000004.1, read on the forward strand.
ACATCTGTATCTATCTCTTAAATAAAAACCAGTGAAAAACACGAAAATAAAGTGTTAGACTGGTTTTTATTTATTGCACTATCACTCTTTTATAAATGGGAAAAATAATAGAAATAACATTAGCCCCACTCTTTTTATCCATTACGTGTTCCAGTTCGCAAGCATGCTCATGCATGCGAGGCCATGCCTTGCCTTGCCTCCCATCTTTATCGCAGTATAATTGGAATCGTAAAGCTACGTTTGATCTGATCTATATTACTGGAGAAAGATTCACGTGCTTCTTTTGGGCTTTTGATTCGAACACTAGCCTTAGCAGCTGCATCATGATCCGTGCTATGCAGTGCTGCCAACGCCTCCGCGAGCGAATCAAAAAAAGTATCCGAAAACGATTGCTGATCGAACTGCCATATGTATTCACCACCCGCTGAATCTACAATCGCAATCGACTTTCCGTGGAGCAAAGAATACGCCCTGCGCCCCGGCAAAAAAAGGCGGACGTGTTTGTTCCGACCGCTCCCGCCCACCGCCCTTCCTTTTTTTCTTACCTCCTACCACAAGAATATGTACATTTATAAAGTCAGATGTATATAAGCTAACAGAACGAATTCGTTCTAACAGCTCGGAATATTACCTTATGTAATGAACATTATCACTTTTAACGGAATACCTATGTGTTACTTTTAAATAAAGCTGAACTGTTTATTAAGAAGATGAACTGAAATCTCTTATTGACAACATAAAAGGGATTTCGTTTTTCCTCTAACACTAACGGCACAGGATATTTCAATAACATTGTTGAATACATATGTACTTTATGGTACCATAAATACGAACGTTAGTTCCACACTTAAGTTAAATGTAATTAATTAACTTCTAGTAAACAAAATATTAAAAAGAGGTGTCTTTTATGATTTCAGGGATTTATCCTTATTTAGTTTTGAATGGTAATGGACAAGAAGCTGTTAAATTTTATGAAAATGCATTGGATGCAAAAGTTCTTGGACTTCAAACTTTTGGAGAAATGCCTGAAAATCCAGAGTACCCTACTCCTGTTGAAGCAAAAGATCGTGTATTAAATGCACATTTGAAAGTTGGTAATACGGATTTAATGCTTTCTGATACATTCCCAGGTCAACCATATCAAATTGGCTCACAAGTGACAGTAGCCATCACCATAACCGATGTAGAAAAATCAAGAGAAGTATTCGAAAAACTACAAGAAGGTGGTCAAATTATTATGCCACTTCAAGAGACTTTCTGGAGCCCATCATATGGACAAGTAACAGACAAATTCGGCGTAACCTGGCAAATTTCAACACAAGTTGCTAATAATAAATAACTTAATTATCAATGTCTCCAATTCAAGAGCGATTTAGTGCAACAAGAACAATGTAAAATGATCAACCTTTTTTATAAAACAGTGACAAAAATAAATGAAATAAAAGCATGTTCATTTATTTGCGAGCAGTTGGAGCCACAAAACCTATCCCTTCTGGGGATAGGTTTTGTGTGTGTTTACACATTGGATCTTATCGGATGTTGAAACAAAAAGCTCCTTTTCGATACATGAAAACTACTATAGGGGTAATCATGGACCTATTTCTAATAACTGCTGTTGTCATGGTTATCAGTATAAGTACGAAAGGGTTATTCTAATTGCTTATGCCTTTTACCGTGAAAAATGCCCTTTCAAAGAATAGGAAAGGATGATGCGGGATGATTCTACCTACCATTCTATCATCCTGTAGCATCATACTCTCGTTATTAGTATATGCAGTATGAAACAAAGTGAACGGGACAAGCCCTATATTTAAGCAACAAAGTTAAATATAAAATTGTTCTTTGAATAGGCACAATTGCTTTATATAAACTACACTTGATATTTTGATAGGGTAGCGTGGTTGGAAGTAGGCGATTCAGAAAAAAGAGGGTGGATGTGCCCTGCACTCCAGCAGAAGAAAGGCCAACGTGTCTTTTTCCGACCGCTCCCGCCCACCGCCCTTCCTTCTTTTCTTCCCTCTCAAGAATTTGTCGATGTATCAAATCAGATGTATATAAGTAACCATCTTTTTCTGTATGCATTTTCACTGTTCTATCTCAGATTTTTTGTCTAAATATACTGAAAAACTATGCACCACATTAAATGGATTTTCCGGGCGCTACTTCAATTAGCGTCGATACGTTTATCCGTTATGTTGTAGACGTATGCAAAAACCTGGCACATCAGGGATTTAAACGTATTGTTTTACTGAACGGACACGGCAGCACAATGTCTCCCTACTTCAAGTTGCCACCCGGCTTACCATTGTTGATTATCCTGAAGTGATGTGCGTCTCTATCTCACACTGGGATTTCGAACCTTTGATTCATGTTGTTGGGCAGATACGCGAATCTAAATGCCCAGGTGGCATTAATCATGCTTGTGAATTGGAGACTTCCATGTATCTGGCAATTAACGATACGCTCGTCCAAATGGATAAAGCTGTAGGTGATATGGATAACCTACAGGCTTCCAAGTATTTCTGGCTTGGTCTTGTGGGCAGCGGGGAAGGAAAACCCGTCATGATGATGCCATATTGGAGTACGATTTCGAAAACTAGCACACTCGGAGAGCCAACCGTGCGACAAAAGAAAAAGGAGAAGCTATGCTTGCGGCCACAGTAGATGGGTTAGTCGAGTTTATTGAGATTTTTAAACAGAAGCAGATCGAACCACGGGTAAATCATCACAAATAAACGGAGGTGGAGCTTACATAGAACATGCTCTCTTGCAAATCGAAAAGATAAGTGTAGCTTTCCAAACACCTTATCAAAATGTAGAAGTGGTTCACAACGTGAATTTTGATATACACAAAGGCGAGACTGTTGGCCTTGGTTAGAAAAAGCCCAGTCTCAATAAAATGCATCCAATAAGATTTCCCGGAAAGATGAGTATTTCCCAGGTAATCGGAATGTTTCGACAACTTTTAACAATAGTAAAAAAATAAAACAGAATAGTGTCGTTTTGGTTTCTAGGCAAACGATATAATAATGCCCATATATCATCAGCCTTTTATTTCCTCAATTATCCAGAAACATATACCGAAAAGTTTGGTAAACTTCCCGAAAAATTTATATTATTTTTATCTATAAAAACATCTGATGACTTGAAAGAAAGTCAAATTCCTTGTAATCTTGTGTTGGATTAATAAGATAATCACTATCAACAAGAAATGAGAGGCTTAGTAACATGATTAAAGCAATTATTTTTGACCTCGATGATACGCTGCTATGGGATCAAAAGAGTGTAAAAGAGGCTTTTACAGCTACTTGCCAAGTAGCAAAGCAAAAATACGATATTGATCCTGAAGTACTTGAGGAAGCAGTACGAAAAGAAGCAAGGGAACTTTATTCTTCCTACGAAACCTATCCTTTTACACAAATGATCGGTATTAACCCATTTGAAGGATTATGGGGTAACTTTTTAGATGATGATGACAATTTCAAAAAGCTAAAAGAGATTGCTCCAACTTATCGTAAAGAAGCATGGACACGAGGATTAAAAGCAGCTGGAATCGATGATCCTGAGTTTGGATATGAATTAGCAGAACGATTCCCTGTTGAACGTCGAAAAAAACCATTTGTATATGAAGAAACGTTCAACGTATTAAATGAACTAAAAGAAAAGTATCATCTCTTGCTTTTAACGAATGGTTCACCTGATTTACAAAATACAAAATTAGAGATTACTCCTGAGCTTGTTCCATATTTTCATCACATTGTAATCTCTGGTGCATTCGGTAGAGGTAAGCCTGACCCTTCTATTTTCGAACATACATTAACATTGATGTCGCTACAAAAAGATGAGGTCATTATGGTCGGTGATAACTTAATGACAGATATTCTAGGTGCATCCCGTGCCGGCATACATTCAGTATGGATAAACCGTCATAACAAGGAGCGAAATGAAGTTATTCCTGATTATGAAATCAAACACTTAGAGGAACTTTACCCTATCCTTGAGACACTAAATAAAAAATAAATGCCGAGATTAAAACATAATTAATTTCAATACGTTCATAGCGGCAGCTTGTTCTATGTGATTACCGTCCAACAGTCGAATTTGCCACTCTAACATTATAGTACCGGTCTATGAACAACCAGCTTCAGAGGGTCTGATATCAGACCCTCTGTTATTTTTTCGCAAAGTAGCGTCTTTCAGTAATACATTTTGCAACTTTTCAAATTACTTCATGCACGCATCAGCTTCCTCGGGAGAAAGAATCGGAACTTTAGAAAGCGTTTTCAAATACTCATTCTCATTATATCCGAATTCTTGAGCTTGTCTACGAAAGTAGTCTATATCCGGTTCTTTATAAAAAAACACAGTTGTTCTTGAGACGAAATAACTTTACAACAAAGTACCGCAAAGAAATGCATCTTTGCGGCACTTCAACCTATCCCGAAATTTTGAGCAATAGTAATATAGATGTTTAAAAACAAAGTGTTAAACTCTTGTCGCTACATTCTTAATTTGTATAATGGGCAGGAAAAATCAACTCAATCTGTTATTAATTTTGAATACATCTTGAGGTCGATAAACTTTCCTTTTGATCTTTCATACTGTCTAAGCAACCCCTCGAACGTAAAGTTTAATTTTTGTAAGACTTTTATTGAATTCACGTTTTCAGGTTCTACTTTTGCTTCGACTCGATTTAGTTTTAAAGATGCGAATGCGTAATCCAACAAAGAACCGATGGCTTCTGAAGCATAACCTCTGCCCCAAAACGCTTTGGCAAGGTCACATCCGATTTCTACTTTTGCGTTTTCAAAATCCAAGGAATTATAACCACAAGAACCGATAATTTCATTGGATTCTAATTCAATTATGGAGAAACGAACAGCTTTATTATCCTGAGCAAGTTCATCAAGAAGTTTAATTATATCTTTTGCCTGATTTTCTTCAATGAAACAATCGACATTCATGAATTTGGTAACATCTGAATCAGACCAAATTTTAAACAAACTAGACGAATCTGATACTTTCGTCTTTCTTAAATATAATCTTTCTGTGTATAACTCTGTAATCAATACTTTTACCTCCATTATATTTTTATAGTCAGGTTAAAAATATTGATATCTGCGCATAGTTCAGTCCCTTCATTTTTAAGATAGTTTTATTGTTACTTAACATTTATTCATATATTCCACTAATATATGCGCTTCAGCACCTCTTTATTTCTCTGGACTCAAGGCAAATCGTAAAGCCCGGCTAATCAAAATCGGTAGTACGGATACATGGCCTTCACCTTCGAACTCTTTGAACGCTACTCCTACTCCACGACTTAATAGGGGTGATAGGCGTTCTGACAATTCCCTCGCGTTATCGCAATTACGAGACATATGGCTTTTCTCTAGCTCTCCTACTCCAAGCAGTAGCTGGACATTAACAGGCTCCTCCTTTACACGGGATACGAATTTCCGCTCCTGTTCAAGCAAATATTGCTTGTTCCAATGGATAGATGGGCTGCCTGCAATATAGTACTGAAATGCATCTGGCCTAGTAAACAGCGCATACAGGGCGAAAAGGCCACCGAGAGAATGACCAAAAATCGTTTGTCTACTGCTGTCAACCTTGAACTCGCATTCAATCTGCGGCTTCAGCTCCTCCTCAATGAATTGCAGGAAAGCTGCTGCTCCACCTTGTTCAGGCAAGGCAGTTCCGTCGGGCTTACGGTCGTATTCTGTAGTTGGAATCGGCGTGAAGTCGTAAAACCGATCCGGTGCATACGGACCTTCAGTCTGATAGCCAATGCCTACAATAATTGCCGGAACTACTCCAGTTTTATCAGGCCGTCGGCTCTGCAGGCGTACCGCCTCCACCATCGTTCCGAATACAGAATTAGCATCCAACAAATAAATGACCGGATACCCTGAAGGAGGAGGGTCTCCCAAAGGTTGTGCTACACTAATTTGGTATGTGCGGTTTTCTGCACGTGAACGAATCACCCATTGTTCCGTATCGGGAATTTCGACCTTGTAGCGTACGCTATCCCTGAGCGTGATTATGTTCTGTTCGTTTTTTTCAAAAGCCTTTCCATCCATTTCTATCTAATCCTCCCACTTACTTGGCTAGCAGCCTGACTGTATCGTCAACAATTTTCTCATAAGCGATCAGACCGCTGCCAAGCCAATATTTATTGTCCACTTCATACACCTGTCCTTGTTTCACGGCAGGAATGTTCTTCCAGATAGGGTTTTTCATCATTTCCTTCATGTGCCCGGTACCCTGACCATAAGCATTGATCACAAAAATATAGTCCGCATCAATTTGCGGAAGTATCTCCAACGATACATTTGCACTGTTCTTTTTCTCCACTAACCTGGAAATCCCAAGTCCTAGATTCTCGTGCACAACATAACCGCACAAGTATTTGCCGCCCATCAGGCTAACACCTTTGGCAGCAAAGCGGATAATCGCTACCTTTTTTCCTCCTACCGCTTTATCTAACTTTTCCTTTGCGTTGTTTACTTTTTGTTGATAAGCCTGTAACGCATTATCAGCTTCGTTAGACTTACCGAGCAGTTCTCCTAGTATAGTCAGAGACTTTTCGATATTTCCAGAAGCATTGTTAAACACATAGGTTGGCGCGATTTTGGAATAACTCTCATAAGTGCCATTTTGGGCAAAAGTCGCAGTGTGCAGAATAATCAGGTCGGGATTGTAGGTCATTAACACCTCTGGCGATGGCAGTCCTCCTGAGAGGTCAATCTTCGGCACATCCTTCAATTCCTCTTGTAGATAGTCGTGTCCCCTGTTACCGTTGGACCACTGAGCCACTGGCTTTACGCCCAGCTTAATCAGAGAATCCTCTAGATTGGGGGCGAAAATTCTCTTGGGCTCTACAGGAACTTTAATCTCATGGCCAAGCTCGTCTATTACCATCCGCTCACCGGACAGTTCTGAGCTTTTCTCCCCTGATACAGAAGCTGTTGAAATCGCACTCTGCTGTTCGGACGTTTTCATACTGTTCTCCATATTGGAGCTGCAGGCTGTTAGTAAGCTTCCTATAAGCACACAGCATAACAATGCCAAAGTCCATGCTTTAAAGGCAGTCCTAAACACGGTACATCCCCTCCTTTGATAATAATTCTCAATTAAATTGAGTATAAATCATGAGGGCAAGATTCACCATAGACGTTATCCGGAAAAGTATTTGGACAATTTCCTGTTGTTAACTAACAGAGTGACAGAGCGGGAAGAGATTCTATATCTTCTTCTTTAAGATTTCTTAGTCCAGATAGCTGCTTTCCTGTAATTTTCCATGTATAGAAATCGATTCTTAAGACAAACTAAGCGTTAGGACAACCGAAAGGGCTGATTCCATGTCACGTAACAAGCTGTTAGTACCAGGAAGCGAGGATGTGCTTGAGGCTATGAAAAATGAAATCGCCAATGAATTTGGTATTGAACTCGGTGCAGACCAAACAGCCAGGAATAACGGTAAAGTTGGTGGAGAGATGGTCAAAAGGTTGATCCGAATGGGAGAACAAGAGCTTTTGAAAAGAAATTCTCAATAGCTCATCCCTTTTTAAAGGGCCACTCATTATTTGAGTGGTCTTTATGTCTCTTTTTTTCGACAGCATAAAGGATTACTTATATTTGCTTATGATAAAAACGGATCGCTTATTAGGCAAAATAAAAGCAGCCTTGTATGTAACGGCTGCTAAATACTGTATTTTCTCCTCTTTAAGTAACAACATCACACTATATCTTTACATAATCCTTTCGTTAAGAAACCCCGATTCATCAAGGAAAAACCCGAGAAATTTGTTAAAAATATGAGTAATTTTACAAAAGCGCATGATATTTTCGGAAATCTATCTAAAATTATCAGATATTTCCCTTAACCGCTTTTGATTATTGAAAAAAAATAAATATATTAATAATTAAAGTTAGCACTCACTAATATGGAGTGCTAACAAAACATTTAAAAAGGGAGGCTGAACACCGATGTTGAAACCCTTGGGTGATCGAGTTGTCATCGAACCACAAAAGCAAGAAGAAGTGACGGCCAGCGGTATCGTCCTTCCCGAAAAGGCAAAGGAAAAACCAATTCAGGGCAAGATAATTGCCATCGGCCGAGGGCGTTTAAACAATGGCACAGTGGTTCCCCTCGATGTACACGTAGGTGACGTAGTTCTTTACAACAAATATGCGGGAACCGAAATCAAAGTTGAACAACAAGAATATCTCATCATGAGAGAGTCCGACATTTTAGCAATTCTGGAGCCTTCTGTTAAAAAGGAGCTGGTTACAAATGGCTAAACAAATTCTATTCAGTGAGAATTCTCGCCGTACTATGCTACGTGGGGTTGATACACTGGCAAATGCTGTGAAAGTTACGCTTGGTCCAAAAGGGCGAAACGTTGTTCTTGAGAAAAAGTTTGGTTCTCCACTCATTACGAATGATGGGGTTACGATTGCCAAAGAAATTGAGCTTGAAGATCCACTTGAAAATATGGGTGCAAAATTAGTAAAAGAAGTCGCTACCAAAACAAATGATGTGGCCGGAGACGGAACAACGACGGCTACGGTGCTTGCCCAAGCGATGATTCGTGAGGGGCTAAAAAACGTTACCTCTGGTGCGAATCCCATGGTTATCCGAAAAGGCATTGAAAAAGCCACCCGTGTTGCTGTCGAACAAATCAAAAAAATAGCGAAGCCTGTGGAAAAGAAAAATGAAATTGCCCAAGTAGCCGCTATCTCTGCAGCAGATGAGGAGATTGGTCATTTAATCGCGGAAGCGATGGAAAAAGTCGGAAAAGATGGGGTTATCACCGTTGAAGAATCGAAAAGGTTTCTTACTGAACTCGAAACCGTTGACGGAATGCAATTTGATAGAGGGTACATATCGCCCTATATGATTACCGATACCGATAAGATGGAAGCTGTATTGGATGATCCTTATATTCTAATCACAGACAAAAAGGTATCGAACCTACAAGATTTGCTGCCTATGTTAGAAAAGGTCGTACAACAAGGGAAACCTCTTCTGCTCATTGCAGAGGACGTGGAAGGGGAAGCTCTTGCCACTCTGGTGGTCAATAAACTACGGGGAACCTTTACGTGCGTAGCCGTGAAAGCTCCTGGCTTCGGTGACAGACGCAAAGCGATGCTGCAGGATATTGCTGTTCTAACCGGTGGGCAAGTGATTACGGAGGAAGTTGGTCTTAATTTGAAGGGTGCGAACATCGAACATATGGGACGGGCTCGCCAAGTTCATGTTACAAAGGAACATACGACCATCATCGACGGTTCCGGACGGAAACAGGATATTGATGACCGTGTACAGCAGATAAAAAAACAAATGGAAGAAACAACTTCCGATTTCGATCGAGAGAAACTACAGGAGCGATTAGCGAAACTGGCCGGAGGTGTTGCTGTCATTAAAGTTGGAGCGGTGACGGAAACGGAAATGAAGGAGAAAAAATTACGTATTGAAGACGCTCTAAACTCGACCCGTGCAGCAGTTGAAGAAGGGATTGTGGCTGGTGGCGGTGTTGCTCTCATTCATGCAATCCAAGCTGTAGAAGATGTTAAAACCAACAGTAGCGACGAAATGACGGGGGTAAACATTGTCCGTCATGCTCTAGAAGCACCCATTCGTACCATCGCTTCCAATGCGGGAATTGATGGTTCCATCGTTGTTGAGCGAATTAAAAATGAGGAAGCTGGGATCGGTTATAACGCGTCTACCGGTGAATGGGTCAATATGATGGAACAAGGGATCATTGATCCTGCCAAGGTTACCCGTTCCGCTCTTCAGAACGCGGCTTCCGTTGCCTCTATTTTCCTAACAACTGAATGTGTGGTCAGTGAAAAACCAGAACCTAAAAAAGCGGGTAGCGGGGCAATGCCTGATACGGAAATGTAAGAGAAAACTCGCCCGTTTCGGGCGGGTTTTCCTCGAGGGGTGATCGTGTGCGTGAGTATTTGCTCTACTGCATCTACTGCAACGAATATACTTCACTTGGAAAACACGTTGAAAAAGAGGGCCATTTTGAAGGTGAATACTCTTTATTGTATAACCAGCGGATAAATAACGATGATATCCTTTGCCGGTTCCTTATTCGGCACGTCGGTCATGATCTAAGGATGTACTACAGCCCAACAGATGACTATTCTGATGTTCTTAAAAAAGCGGATCGCTTCATGGATGCAGACATCGACACTATCGTTGAGTTAACAGTCGACCGTGAGGCACAAAAAGTCAATGAAATACAAATGGAGCGCGGGCTGGGTCAACTGCAGCTTAACGTACTAAACAAACTATTGGATGAAGCGGTGAATATTATTTCCAAATTACCGACCAACACGTCGGCAGAGGCCCAATTTCTACTTGGAAAAGAGGAAGGACTAAAGCAGGCGCAAGCCATATTGAAAGACCTTATGGATAAAACAAACACACTCTATAAATAGGGTCTTTTATTTTCAAAGATTGACCTCTTGTATCGAAACCTTGCTTATCCCTTTCTATAGTAAAAGTGAAAAGGAAATGACTCGATCTTTATGGGAGGAAATCAATATGAAAGAGTTGTGCATTTATTGTGGCGAAGAACTCGCATCCTGGCAAAGAAACCGAAGTTACTGCACAATGTGTAAGGAAGCAATGGAAGAGGTTTATAGTGATGATATGTATGATAACGATAAATAAAAATACTGGGGTTAGATGTAGATTCTAGAACAGAGTAAATACTATCCGTAAATGTTCAAAAAAGGAGGAGTTCAAAATGGCTGCAAAAGCAGGACGCAGACGTAGAAAAATTGAGCATTTCCTTCGAAAAGAATTTAAAAAGGTGGACAATCAAGCAAAACGGCAGCCCCCAGAATATGTTTTTAGTCTGGTTGAAAAGAGCACTTCAAATACTGCATCAGTAAATAAACGAAATAAACTAGCAGAGATGGATATTGGAACCCCCCTTAATCCCATATTCTGATGCTTTAAATATATTCCTATAATAATAACTCCTAAAAACTTTCGGGTTTATAGGCTCCCCATCAAGTTAAAGTTTTATTGCCCCCCAGAACAAAGCTTTCAGGCTTTCTTTGTAACAAAGAGGCTTATTTACCGTTTTGGGGGTGACTTGTTTTCTTATATACATCTTACTTTATAAATGTACATATTCTTGTGGTAGGAAGTAAGAAAAGAAGGAAGGGCGGTGGACGGGAGCGGTCGGAACAAACACGGCCGCCTTTTTTCTGCCGAGGCGTAGGGCGTATCCATCCTCCTCTCCCCTACCAAAAACAAAAGGGAAAGGTAAACATTATATTCACCTCTCCCTATATGACAATATTCATCAAATATTATATTCTATCATTATCACTTTTTTATTATCAACTAATTCCACCTTGTGCATCACAACGGAACTCTACACTTGCTCTATGAGTCGAATAAACACCATCTAATTTCAATTCTCCTCCAATACTAATTTCAAATGTACGAGCAGCATCAATTAGTCTTGGGGTATAACCTGTTTGTTTCCAGGTTCCTTTTGATGTTCTCGAAGTTAAAGAGTTAATCGTCTTAAAAAATTGTCTCTTAGCAGTATGATTATACTCTGTCTCAAAAGAACCTGTAACATATAAACCTACAGCTACGCCTTCAGAATAAATCTGCGTCTCCTTCGTTTTTGAAATTCCAGCAATATCAACAGGACCGGATGGATTTGATAATTGGAAATTTTCAAATCTCAAATTAGCTCTAGCAATTGCTTTTTGTCTAAATTCTTCCGGCTCAACCCAATCTTCCTCAGTAAACTCATCAAAAGGTGCAACCCACATATTCGTACCCTCATGATCCGCCACTACTTCTTCGATAATTTTAACATATTGCTTATAATACGCTTCTTTTTGTTCTTGTGTCAGTTTTGCTTGATCCACTGATACACCTTCAACGTTTTTAGTAGTGATTTCTGTTGCAAAAACTGATGAAGAGGCGATTGGTGCTGCCATTAATCCCAATAACGAAATAATGGCTACATACTTTTTTAGATACTTATTCAATTTCCCTCCTCCTTTTTAAAGATTAGTAATATATTTACAATCGCACTCTACCATAAGTTGCAAATTACTAAAATACTTTATTTTACATTTTAGGAAATATACATTAAAAAAGATTATTGATTATCTATTTTTAGACAGACTACTCCCGTATAAGTTGACGGGTAAAACCTACAAAGCTCACAGGAGAAACCAAACGTACCGTTTTACGCTCTTCATCTAACACTTTAAGAATAAGATAAGCAATAAGGGCCGCAAGAAGCGAACCTTCGTAAGAAGAATCGCTCCTAAATAACAAGACTGATACTTAAATGACAATAAAATTGTTTAAAAATATGGATAATCAACAGGTGTGATGTTTTATTTTTTTACAGCATGAAGGTAGTGAATGGTTTCAAAGGCTGATAGGTAATCTTTTCGATTGCTAAAATAAAGTTCATTAATTTTAGCCGGTGATAAATGTTCATAAATAAGTAAACCTGATTTTTCTAATATATTCTCTAATTCATCATAAGAAAAGCACGATTTCATTGGTTCTCCACTTGCTGCAGCCATTTTCACCATGTTTTCCACTCGATTAGAGAGTCCTTTTTCTTCAAATAATTTTTCGTCTGCATAATCGAAAACGATGGAACTTCCTGATGGGACTTTGGCAAATAAATGATCGAACAAGCTTGAATTTTCCTCTTTCGTTAAATAATAAGAAACACCTAAAAGACTAAAGAAAGTTTTTCTGTTAAAATCAAACCCTTCATCTATTAGATTTCGATAGGAAAACTTTTTGGTGAAATCCATAGAAACAAAATGAAGAGTACTCGGGATTTTAAAATTAGCTTCATCCAATCTTTTCTTTTTAAATTGTTGTGTAGCTGGATAATCAATTTCAAATATTTCTAGACTGCTATCCAATTCCGGATGTCTAAAACAAAAAGTATCTAAGCCAGCTCCAAGTATGACATATTGTTTTAATCCTAACATCACTTCATGAAGTACTACCTTTTCGCAATATGCAGCACGTGCCAAGGGCGTCGGAGAAAGTTGAATCTGTGTAATCCATTTTAATATTTCTTCTGTATTCCCCTTAAATTTTTGCGCGATATCTTTGTTGAAGAACTGTATGCCTTGCACCATATTCTCTTTGATGTCATTGAATTCTTTTTGTGAAATTAAATCTTTGGCGATATAGTCATTAAAGATTTTAGGGGTATCAAATTGACTATGATAAGCTCTGCTAAAAGCTGATATTAATGAAGTTAAACTGGATTCACTTTTTTTCATGCAAACACACTCCTTCATTTTAGAGCAAAAAAATAAGATTCCCCTGGCCAGGAGAATCTTATTATACACATTAATAATATAAAAGTAAATTATAGCACAAATAAATTATTTTGTCAAGTGTAAATCGTTATTCGTAACTGTTTTCATACAAATATTTACACCTAGTTTAGTCAAAAATCAACACGAAGCTTTAACATAGCCCAACTAAAAAATAAGTAACTGGACTCTTGTAAAAAATTTGTCGAAAAATGAGCAATAAAAAAGGACATTCCGACCTTTTATAGAAGTTTGGGCTACCACACCTAAAACCACTCAAAAGGAGAATGTCCACTTTTATGGTAACTTTTCACTCTTCTATCGTCAAGTTTGTTTTTGCGCTGAATTTACTCTTATCGAAGCCACAACACCGACATTTGCTTGCTTTTCTTCATGGCATCATTCTTTGCGAGGGCCGAGTCAACATCAGCCAAATTCGACGATCATCCAACCATGATCGCGACCTTAGTTGTATGACTCGCTTTTTACAGGAATCTCCTTGGAACCCCCAATACGTTACGAAGCAGCGGCTTTCCTATTTGATGGAAACCATTCGCCAGACGCGTGCCAAATGGGGAGATACACGTCCGATTACGTTCCTGATTCTAGACGACACACAATGTAAAAAAGAACGTTCCACTGTGAAAATGGAGGGTCTCGATTTTCATTATTCTCATTCAGAAGGAAAATCGGTCTGGTCTCATTCGCTCGTGACGGCTCATGTGGTAACGGATGATCTCTCGGTTGCCTGGGATTTTCGTTCCTATTTTCGAAAGGAAGACTGCAAAGAGCGAAACGTCCCGTTCAAAAGTAAAAATGACCTGGCGATTGAACTCCTTGAAACCTATTCTTCTTCACCAGATGAACACGTATATGTCCTGATCGACAGCTGGTACACCAGTAAAAAGCTGATCGATGCCTGTACCAAAAAGGGATTTCATGTCATTGGTGCGTTTCGCTCGAATCGAATGATCGCTCCGTTTGGGATGAAAATCAAAACGTCCACATTTGCGTCCACCATTCTTCGCCCGACTGACCTCTGCCCCGTTACCGTAGACGGTCAGACGTATAAGGTGTACGCGTATGAAGGACCGCTGAGCAACATGGAAAATGTGCGTGTGTTTCTGTCCTGGGAAGACAAGTTTGACCCGAAAAAACTACCGTTTTGCCTACTGTGTACGGATACCAGCCTGGATGTCGTGACCGTCCTGCGCCACTATGCCGTACGCTGGCAAATCGAAGTTGGGTATCGGTACTTTAAGGAGTTGCTTGGTTTCGATCAGTACCAGCACCTTTCGCACAAAGGGATCGAACGATTTTGGACGATTCAGTTTCTGGCGTATACGTTTCTTGCGCTTGAACAGGCGAAAGGAAAACGCCATTCGCCGTCGCTCACATTAGGAGATGTGGTACGTCGTATTCGAAAGGACTGTATGGGGCAGCTCATTTTGTATGCCTATGAACAAGGATGGGCACAAAAACCTCTGGTTGAAGTGCTTAAAAATCTAAGACTATCCTCGTAATCGTTACATTTTATTCTTTTACGCCACCCGTATGCCCATTTTTGGGATCGGACGGAAAAATGCAAGAGTCCAGTAAGTAACACAAATAGACGCAGACAAGGTTTTATGCGTCTATTTGCTAAATGAAGCCTTGATGGAACATCGTTAGGGCTATTTATGTTGTTTACTTGAGTATTATTGATCGCTACTTAGCGATCAAATTGTCAACTTTCATCAGAAATTTTACGTATGTGAGGTTAACGGAATTGCTCATATCAAACCTGTGAAATCAACATCGCAATAAAAGGTGCCATCTACTCCATCCACCTATAATCACAAAAATAACTCCGCCAATAGTATGGTCACCTTTCATACTGGTCCACAAGCTACCGCCGCTCTTTTTTATATTAGAATCAGAAATCCAGCAGCACTTAAGATTCAATCAATCCGCTGCCTCCGGCTGCTCCACATAAATTCTAAATAACTGAATGTATAACACGATACTAATGAATGCAAACACCAAAATGATACTGAATATTCCCATAGGCGGCATCCAACTAGACAGGAAAACTGTCATCGGCGCCAAACATTTCCCGATCGTGGATTGCAAGCTATCGGCTCCCATATATTGTCCTCTTGCATGCTCCGGGGCATAGCGGCTAATAAAGCTTTGTGTCACTGGAGAACGTACAATCTCACCAAAGGTAAAGATTATCGTAACGAAAAACAAGAACCATATATTGTTGTTCAGTCCAAGGGAGAATGTGCCTAATCCGGACAACAACGATGACAGAATAAATACATTGCGTTCTTTCCAATTACGGAACCATTTCGTAACAGGAAGAATAAATAGAACAAACAAAAGACCGTTTAACCCCAGTACCCACCCAAATATCTCCGTACTGGATAACATAAGGGAATCACCATTCCATGTGAATAGAGCCTGAGCAGGAACATTATTGATCACGTATACGGCCAAATATAGATCCAGTTGCATAATGGGTACCAAGGCAAAGATGCCTGCCAAAATATAAACCAGGAACACCTTATCGCGAAAAATAATACCATATCCCTTCCACTGTTCCTTTAATACATGCGTAATCGAAGTTGAACCTTCCCGGCTTTTCGCCGAATGTGGCAACGTTTCATGAACCATGATATAAATTGCGATAAAATATAGCAGCAAGACCAATGCGCAGGTCCACAACAGTTCTTGCCGGTAACGGAAGAAGAAAATGGCTCCAAGTGCAGGCCCAAGCACTGCACCAATGTTATTGGCCGTCATAAACGTTGCGAATATCTGACGAAGGTTTTGTGCGGGAACCAGGTCAGCAACCATAGCGGAGCTTGCAGGCCTATAGATGGCTGCCCCGAGCCCAATACCGATAAATGCGATATAATCAATCCAATGGGACGGCGACACCGCAAACAGTGCAAACATCACCGTCTGAAGCAAGGCACCTAGCAGCATCACGGGACGCCGCCCTAATCGGTCCGCCCAAGCTCCCCCGATCAGACTTCCTATAATGCTAAATATCGGAGGGACTGTCATCAAAATGCCTGCAATATGATTGCCTAATGCCCCACCAAAATATACGGTTATAAACGGAAAGTACATCCAAAACAGCATGTTAAACAGTGCTTCTCCGATTAATCTAACTTTCAAATTGTTATTCCATAAACGTATTTGCACAAGCCCCTCCCCTTTCCACAACAACACATGTTAAATTTAAAAATATATACACTACGGAAGTTTCCCGGCCGGGTATACAAACTATAGAACATTATTCTGACAAAATATAGACTTATAATTATAGATGGTTTATACTGATAATATGGAAGTCAAATATACCCAAATTTATTTTAACTGCTTCAAAAAACGAACATTCGTTCTAAAATAAAAAAGACGCTCCCGTCGGAAGCGTCTTTTTTGGTGCGGAACGTTATCTTCTTTTTTTGCGGCTCGTCATTAACCGGTCAACTTCATCAATTATGCCCCCAGAATTTTCATGATACCAAGCTATTTCACCAAGCTCGCCGTACCGATAGCCATCCGCCTCCTAGTTACAGACGACACCTCACCATCATCACTTACCGAGTAACATTTCTTTAGATCCAAGTGCTGAGAAAGCAAATTACAAAATGGGATTGCATCATTCTTCTACTTCAACATACTTAACTTCTCAATCGCTTGTTGTTCGGTCGGCAAGAAAAAGATAGCGTTTCCGCTGTTACATTCATAGATGAAATCTTGAAGGCTTTGACTTGAATACACAGAAAAATCTCCAACAATTGCAACCTTCACACGATAATTGCTGAACTTCTGAAGGATTTCGCCTGCAAGACGTGTTTTCAAATCGAAAAAGCTTTCGCTTAGTAAGGATTTGTTTATAATGATACGATCACAGCATGCTTCATATTGTACGGTTGCCATAAAATCCAATGCTGACTGAACATCTTCTATTAATATCTCACTGCTGCTCACGACGGCAATATTTCCCCCACCTACTTCTACCTTCGCTATATCCATTATGCTCCTAAAGTGTAATCAAGAAATTTCTTAGCTTATTTTTTTATGTTTCATACCTAAATGCATCCTAAAAACGAAAAAACGTATATTTTTAAGATGAAATACAGTCTATATGGAGCTGTTCATGCGCCTGTCTGATATCCATCAAAAAATAAACCCTGGTTTTGGAATATATCCAATAACCAGGATCTACTTTATTGCCTGCGAAGCTATTCAATTTCTTCCTGTGTAAGCTCGATTAATTCAGCCATAGTTTCGTTATCCATTCCTTTTTGTATCATGCTCAAGGCAACTTTCATGACGTTCCTTTTGATGGATCTATTCTTTTTTATTCGCTACTTTAATCTGCTCGTGTTTTGATCATCTGTTTGAGTCCCCACTGGAACAGCCTTGCTAACTCCTAAAACGTAATAACTAATCACGACGATACCCAAGAAAACAATTCCTGCAATAAGGGAGATGCGTGTATCATCATTAAACCACATCCCGATTAATACCATAAGCAAAAAGGCAATCGTTACGTAGTTTGTCACTGGAGCAAGAGGCATTTTGAATGGATGAGTATCCATTACAGCTCCTTGTGCTTTTCTGAATTTGATTTGACTAATTAGAATAATAAACCACGGAACCATACCAGGAAGTACACTAGCACTGTAGACATACACAAATAGATTTTTTGGGGCAAGATAGCTCAGGATAACACCAACGCCCAGACCTACTAGTACGCCAATCGTTCCCAGCAAAGGCACACCATTATGAGAAAGCTTCGTAAATATTTTTGGTGCTTGTCCATTTACTCCTAATGTATAAAGCATACGTCCTGCACTATAAATCCCACTATTGCATCCAGACATGGCAGCGGTGATGATAACAAAGTTAATGAACCCTGCTGCTACTGTAATACCAATTTTCGCAAAAGTTGCAACGAACGGGCTGCCAATCGCTTGTAATTGATCCCAAGGGTAAACGGTTACAATTACAAAAATCGCGCCAATATAGAAGATCAAAATACGCCAAATAATACTTTGAATCGCACTCGTTAACGTTTTCTTCGGGTCTTTTGCCTCGCCTGCTGTAATCCCGATCAGTTCGACACCTTGATAAGCTCCAATCACTAACGACAAAGCAAAGAAGAAGCCTGACCAGCCGCCAGTAAAGAAGCCCCCATGTTCCCAAAGATTCGATAATCCGATTGCGTTTCCTCCATTGCCAATTCCAAAGAAAATCAGTCCAATCCCTGCAATAATCATTAAGACGATGGTTACGATTTTTATCATCGCAAACCAAAACTCAAATTCACCAAATGATTTAACAGAGAATAAGTTTGCTGCACCGAGAATCACCATTGCGATAATGCCTGGTACCCAAGTGGGTAAATCCGGAAACCAGTACTGCATATAAGTCCCTACGGCAATAATTTCTGACATCCCGACGACGACCCATTGGAACCAGTTACTCCAAGCCGTTAGATAACCTGCTAAGGGATGAATGTACTTATGGCCAAAGGTCGCAAATGAACCTGTGCTTGGTTCCAAGTACAGCATTTCCCCCATTGCACGCATAATGAAAAATATAAAAATTCCTGCAATCGCATACGCAAGCATGACGGACGGACCTGTCCATTTAATCGTGCTTGCCGATCCCATAAATAGCCCGACACCAATTGTACCGCCCAAAGCAATCATCTGAATGTGACGGGCTTCCAGGGATCTTTTCAATTCTTTGTTTGCCACTTTTGTTTCTCTTCCTTTCTGCCACTGCTAGTGGTAATTTAGGAAAGCTGCTAGAGCACTCTCTTTTCAATCCACACCGATGAAGCTGGCACTTATTTTTTATTTATCAAAAAACTTTTTTACGAGACATTCTAACCAGATAGAAAGGCTATTCAGCTTTCCTACCTTATGCTTTACTGCTGAATTACTCATTGTATTATAATATGTTTTTTTGATGAAAACAATTGTATTTATCAGAAAAACACTTGGTAAGTCAATATGCTTAGGATAAAATAAAATCAAAATATATATTATTTACAAAATATTTTCTTCATAGTATGCGATGAGTGGTTTGGGCAAGTCAGAACTTCAACTGATAGGAAGATACTTAATTATATAAAGTATTTTATGTATTTGATAAGGTTCGGCCTATGTGCTCTGTCGGCTAAATCCCCTTTTTTTCATAGCGAAAATAATCATCACCAACCAGCTTCGATGCATGATTATAGAAGCTTATATGATATTCCATAAAATGATTTAGCGTATACTTCATCCTTAAAAAGTACCCATCTAAAAAACACCCGGAAAGAAGCCCAATGGAGAATCAAATGCGGAGCGGTTAGTTCATCTTTGTTTACATATCTTATAAATTCACTTATAACATGTTCATATGACCCCTGATGTGCATAAACTGGGAGGCCCGTGACCAGGAATAAAGCCGCTGTACAAGCAACGTTAAAGCATACTGGTACGATGCATATGCATACGAAATCCTCCTTCATGCCAAATACATAAAGAGACAGTGCAACACTTACTTTAGATTTGTACCCGAAATTTAAGAAACCGCTCTTATATTGTTTTTTTGATTAAAGATATATAAAATAACTAGATACAGGAAAATTAGGCAAGGAGGCGCTCAAATGATTACACCTATCTTACGCATTTTTGATATCGAAAAAGCAAATGCATTTTACTTAGATTACTTAGGTTTTCAGCTAGATTGGGAGCATCGGTACGAAGAAAACATGCCTTTATATTGTCAGGTTTCTTTAAACGATGCTATCTTACATCTATCTGAACATCATGGCGACTCTAGCCCTGGGAGTGCTATTAGAATTAAAGTAAAAAACTTAAAAGACTTTCATGGCTTATTATCTAAGAAGAACTATTCTTATGTAAAGCCTGATATAGAGAATTCCCCTTGGGATACTATTGAAATGACGGTAATAGATCCTTTCTTCAATAGAATAACCTTCTATGAAGATCTTGAATAAATTGTAATCAGGCACAATTCTTGCACAAAGAATTGTGCCTTTTTAGTTATAGTCGTAAACTTGATATAAAATCTGTTTTTTGGTGTTTTTTATGGACAAATACTGTGCTTTATCAAGGTATAGATACATACTTATTTTGTAAAGAATCAGTTGTTTATGTCTCTCAGTTCTTTGGTTAAGTAGTTGATGGTAGTCGTTCGTTCTTGTGTATCTTGATTGTCGTATATAAGTTGTTCAATCAAGTCCCAGATATCCTCCAATTTACGTCTACTCTGATAAAACTGCAGGGCAGTAGGATTAACTACAAAATTCTTATGGACCTTCTGATATATACTTAAAAAATTATCATAATATGGCTTGTCAATTAAAAACATTATATCCGCTTCAACCGATGCTAATTTCAGCCCTTCCCAGTCCATCAGCATTAGTTGTTGTCCCGATTGCATTAGATTCCAATTGTGAATATCTGTATGACACAGAGCCATTCTTAAATTACAGTTTTTCAAATGTACAGACAGCTTTTCAACGGTATCAATCAGACCATTGATTTGTTCAATGTGCGGGTTCATCAATTCTCTTACATCACTTGGAACCTTGTTATACTCCTTATCCAAAGTGCTCCTTAGCTGTTGCAAAAACGGAACATAAAAATCTTCCTTAACAGCATCCGTTTCAATTGGTAGTTCTTTTCCATATAAATGGAGCTCTGCTATTATTTCCGAGAGTCCACAAACTTGTTCCTCTGTCAAATTTTTATCGCCAATCGTTTCTCCACTAATATATTCATAAAGCAAATAAATTCCATCATCATCTTCGCACTTATAATCATTATTCTTTGTTAATAAAGGTACAGGAATTTTATCATTCAAGCCGCT
Organism: Aneurinibacillus migulanus; assembly: GCF_001274715.1. GTDB lineage: Bacteria > Bacillota > Bacilli > Aneurinibacillales > Aneurinibacillaceae > Aneurinibacillus > Aneurinibacillus migulanus. Next base: position 3,268,442 of record NZ_LGUG01000004.1, read on the forward strand.
ATTATGTAGGAGCCAAACCATAATAGGTACATATTTATCTATAAGAGCTGTCAATTTTGGAGTGGATGCTCTGCTTTTTTCGTAAACCTTTAAGAAGTACGTATGATTGTTGTTAAACACTTTATATGCGAGTGCTGACCAGCCGCCTTGCTGTGGGGAAACATTTATAAATTCTATATCATACTGCTCTTTCAAAATATTTTTTAGCTTGTTCATAAGGTCCTCCTCAAAATAATCTGTATCTTAAGAGTTGAAACCGTCTCGAAATCCGTAAATCATTGGAAGTGTACTCAAAACTGATAATCACTAATACGTAATTTGATTATAACGAGGTAATCAATACGTTTTCCATTAAATTCCGGCTACCATATTAAAGATAACTTGTAGAGCAAGGAGCGGTCAAACGTATAAATAGCCCTTTCCAGACTAATGGAAAAGGCTATTGCTCTATTCTGCCAGCTTATTGTTGAATTTTTCTATATTTTTAACAGACAGGTACGGCGACAATCCCTACTTTTGGTAGATAGCATTCTTAATATTCACTCCATTCGAACGACTTCTCGAATAGCAAGTTCGCTATGTTTCAACTATTCTTCATGTACGGTCAATATTTCGCTAACCGGTATCCGCTTCTTCGTTGAAATAACCAAGATGCAAGGTGTCCACAACTCTCTCCCCCGGCTTCACACCGACTGCTTGCAGAAACCTCGGATGCCAATTGTAATCGTTCGTCTTCCAGACGACGCCGATCTTCCTCTCCCAGGCGAGCAGCTGCAGATTTTGAATCAGGGCCTCTGCTGCCGAGAACGCGTCTTCAAACTGTTTTTGACGTGGATCGGCTTCAATGATGACCAAAAGATGCGCTTATCTGGTGGCAGTGTTGATACATCATTCTTTCGCCCCACTTCTCGACTTCTTCCCTAGAATACGCCAGCGCGACAGCCCCAGCAAAAGTCCTACGTCCTTTTTCCATAAACAAGATAAACCGCCAAGGTTCCTTTACGGAATGAAACGGTGCCCAAACCGCATCGTTTAACAGATCAATCACCGTCTCCCTATCCATCGATTCACCGTTAAAATCCCGGATCGTCCTCCGTTCACGGAGCTAATGCCACTATTTGTCTCCCGAAGGAAGCAGCGACCGGGAAATAATCGATACTCATGGTTTTCCAACCAGAGTGAACCTTGCCCCGACTCAACAAACAACAGAAGATGCGTGTTCGTCGCTTCATCTCTTTCAATGGAACACAGCTTTCTCCGTGGAGCCGATTTCAGCACGAACGATACTGTCGCTGAACTATCTACCGTCTCATCGGTATTATCATCCATAACGGTCTTTGCATTGATCATATGTAACCCTCTTTTACTGATCGGACGTTAAATATAGTTTGTGAAATATAGGAAATTGAATTATTATTAATATAGATTATTTTTCAAAAAAAGAGAGGTATGCTTATCTTTACTTAAGTATTCGTTATACAAAAAATGCTTTAGGATTCCTTATAGTCCAGCAAATCAACTGACATATTCCGCTAATGATTGGAGGAGATTTTCATGATTAAAGTAACCAAAAAAAGAATTGGATGGGCTTGCTTTAGTACTTTACTTCTTAGTATTTCATTCGCCCTTTATTATGGATTTTGTTTAGCTCTTTTTTGGCTTCTAAACATTAGGAATCCCCCTTATAATCTTGTACTTCTAGTTAGTAGCATTTTGTTCACATTAAATCTTGTTATGCTAATTTTCAAAAAGAAAAAGGAGCTAAAAAAAATTTTAGTATTTTTCTTCTTAACTCCACCTAATAAGCCCAATAAGCCTAAGTCCTCTTAAAAATAAATGGACTTAGGCTTTGTCTACCTATCCTACGTTATCGGATAGACAAACCTCTCTAAAAACAAAAAAGATATGTTTTTAAGATGATGTTGTCCCTACTTCTGCTTGATATTCATCAAAAAGAAAACCTTAGCCTTGAAATGATGTTCAATATCTTCCTGTGTAAGCTCAATTAATTCGGCTACGGTTTCGTTATCCACTCCTTTTTGTATCATGCGTAAGGTAAGTTTCATGATGTCTCTTTTCTTCCCTCTCACCACAAGAATTTGTCGATGTATCAAATCAGATGTATATACTACATGTTCCCATCTTATTAGAGAATGCCGTTCGTTAATTGAATAAGAAAATGATTCGTATACAAACGCTGATGGACCAACTTCTACATCAATTTATCATTGAATTCGACCAAGAGAACTGAATTAGTCTCTATAATAACTGCACCTGCTCTAACTCTCATGTGATAAGACAGGCATTATCTCCCACCTTTTAAAAATAATTCCATCTTTTTTACGTAAAATCTGGAATATATTGCTATGAAGATACCGTCACTATCTATAAAAAATAGACTGAAAGGTAAAAAACGATCAGTCCATACATAATTATCTTACTTCACTAAAGCGTCCAATTGTTGAATATCAAATTTAAAATACTTAAGCATTCTATTCATTAAAATGTATTTATAAAATCATTAACGGTTTTGCATATTTCCTTATAGCGAGACCAATGTAGATAGTGATGTCCTTCTAATACAACGAGCTTATTAGAGGGTAAATGACTTATTTGCGTTTGATAAAAAGATACCTTTGTTTTCCCATCTTCCCTCACTCTGTCATCTTTGGGAGTAAATATCATGACGGGCATATCTGGAGGAAATGACATATCCATCGTTTTACCGATATTATGATTTATTTCATTTACTTCAGCAACTATATTTTTGTTACCAAGACTCCAGGCAGAAATAATCTTAGTCATCTTTAAATTATCATCAGAATAAGTTCCTTTATCCGCAATGGGAAGGTACTTCTCTGGATTCATATTTACTGCCAGCCTTGCAATTCCAGTTGGGGCTATAACGCTCAAATACTGGGGCATGGTTCGAGCAGATTCATTAAAATACTTCACCATTTGCGGCAAAGTGCAATCGATCCCTATAATCGCTTTAATTTCATCGGGGTATTTATTGGCATAATACATGCTATAAATGCCAGAAACGGAATGAGGCATTAATATGTATGGCCCTTCTATATTAGCTTTTTTAAGTGCAGCTCTTATTTCCTCTACGATGTTTTCGACTGTTCGTTCCTTATTTGTGATATCACTCCAGCCATATCCAAATGTCTCTACCACTACCACTTTGTTGTTTTTTGCCATTTCATTCATTAGAGGTTCATAATCCAATACAGGTGCTGCGGTACCCGCACCACTTAATAAGACAATAGTGTTTTTACCTTTCCCCTTTGTATATACGTGCATATTCTCACCATCCACTTCAACTAATTGACCTAAAGGAGGATATTTATTTTTTTCATATGCACCCATAACTTGATTGAATATTATCAAAACTAAAAACATTGCGATAAAAATTAACAAAATATTTCTAATAAAAATCCAAAATCTAAACTTTTTCCGCGTTACCACTATTTTCACCGCTTTCTGTAATAAGTAATTATATCAGAGATACTGTTTCTCTCCCCTTTATAATTACTTAACACTTTATACCCCTTTTCTTAAGTCTTATTTAAGGATAGTTTAAATATAGTTTAAATTTATTTTATATAGAGCTGAGCTAATATTTTAGCACTATGCCCACACTTTTTCGGGACATGTACAGATATGACCTTCATCTTGCGATAATAATACGGTATTCTTATTCAACCGTTTTTTATCCTATCTACCTGTTGGGTATAAGTTACAAGTAAAATCGAGTCATTGGGAATCTATATACATCTGATTTGATAAATCGACAAGTTTTTATGGTGGGAGGTAAGAAAAGAAGGAAGGGTTTGAGCGGTCGGAAAAAGACACGTTTGCCTTTCTTCTGCTGGAGCGCAGGGCACCTCCGATGCCACTTCTCTAGTAACTTGCTATGTGACTATCATTTCAGAGCCAATAGCATTGCCATCTTAATCTCGAATAGCAACACGTTTTTGGGTAACTTACATGCCGAAATGTAAAAATCCTGTTTTGAAAAACGAGCAATCAAAACAGGATTTTTCTTTTCAATTTATAAAAAAATTGACCCTTTAGAGTACAGTCTGTTGAATATGGGCACCCGTTAGTTTCATAAAAATTAAGTTCAATTTTTGTACTCAATTAACCAACAATCTCGATATTCACCTTCGTGAAGCTCATGTTTAGGGAGAATTCTAATTCTTTTAAAACCACATTTTTCATAACACTTTAGAGCCCGCGTATTTCTTGTTTGAGGGTCCATAACGACCCGGTCTGCTTGTTTATGTTCGACTAAATATTCTACCATAGATGTAACAAGTAACGTTCCAAGTCCTTTATTCCAATATTCTACTTCACCTATGAATTGGTCTGTTCCATAAATGGTTTCATCAAAATATCCATATTCTTTTTTCATTTCATCATCTAATTGATAAAATTGGATATACCCTATTTCGTTATCTTCAAACTCTACAATACATTTAACTTCATCCTCTTCGGAAGCATAAAAAACTTCATTAACCTTGTCTACATCAAAAGGATTATCCCTTCCTTCATAGAATTCAAGAACGGATGGGTTTGAAAGCCATTTTGCTAAAAGATACTTATCCTGTTCTGTTAATTTGCGAACTTTTAACTTACCATTTTGGAATAACATACTATCCCTCGCTCTATTATTGCTAAACTATCATTACTAATAGCGAGTCCCCCTTATCACGGCTTTGTAGTCAGTTTGAAATACCTACTATAGTAAGCGTAATGGCACCAAGGTATTTACATGACTGCAAGTAGGTAATAGTATAAAATGAGCGGGAACATCAAATTTCCGCTCATTTTATACAGAAGATAGAGAGTAGACTAAAAGCTCCTTAGTTTTCAGCAACCCGCTTTTTAAATGAGGCTCGATATTCTTCAATATAGCCCAACAAATCTTCTCGTAGATGTATGAGCCATTCAGGATCGTCCGGGGCTTCTTGAATATCTACCGTTCGTAATAATGTCGCAAACGTTACAATATTATGCATCCTCATAAACCATTTCAAATCTTTTAATAAGCTCATATCCAGCTCTGTTTCTTGTGTATATCCTCTAATAAAAGCCTGTACGAACTGATTTTCCAGGTCAACATCGTGCTCTGATAATTCCCTCAAAGAATAGGCGATATCAGCTACATACCAATGATTAACACAATCATCAAAATCAAGTATGCTTACTTTTTCGTTTTGCCAGCATAGATTATCTAATTCAAAATCATAATGAATTAACCCGAAAGTTTGTTCTGAAACCAGCTTTTGCTCCGCCCATTTCGTAACAAGCTCCCATTCCTTTTGTACGAAGGGTTCTTGATCAATCAGCATTGTTTTTACAAAGCTTAGTTGCTCTTGCCAACTGGAGCGGCCGCGACGATAAGTTTCGGGCATCCTTTTTAAGCTCGCATGCAATTGACCCAATGTGCGCCCCCAGACGAAATAGTGTTCCTCATTGATATCCTCTATATCGTACTGTTCCCCCTGAAGTGCTTGGAATACTACTGCATAAAATGTTCCAATTTCTGTCTCAACTACCTCAACATATTTGTTATTTAATGAAGGAACAGGCTGAGCTGTATGAACAGGTTGATCACGAAGATAGTGCAGAATCTCGATTTCTGCTTCTATCGTCTGCAGTTTTCTTTCGCAAGAATCGCTAAACCTTAAGAAATGCTTCTTTCCCTCCTTGTGGAAAACAAATACGAAGTTTGCGCTGGATCTAAAATAATAAACTGAATCATGGTCATATCCCCATCGTTCAAGTATTTTTTCTGCTACAGGGCTCTGCCATTCATCGTTCACTGTGGCAACAACTTTTTTCATGGTACTAAGTTTCATCATGAGTACGATACCTCTTTCCGGAATTAGTCATGTTTTTGTCTTATTTGTCGATTTACATGTCATAATTACAGCTTCGTTCCCTCATGATAAAGCAAAATAAAAAAGCCAAGGCTTCAAGCTATAGGCTCATTCATCGGATATATTCAATAAAACTCCAATTGTATGAATGAGGGGTAACGAAGCGTAATTTTTAAAAATGGGTTCAATAATTTTTCCATTTTGCCACTCCCCTTCAAATTATAGTAAATTAATTATATCTTAATATTGAGGAAAAAGACAAATGTAATTTGTAGCATTAATAAAGAAAAATACCGTAAGGGTTACAATCCAATAAAGGATCTGTCGCTTTTTTCAATCTTTATACATCTGACTTGATAAATGAACAAACTCTTGTAGTAGGAAATGAGAAAAGAAAGAGGAGCAGGGACGAGTAAAAGAAACACTAGCCTTTCTTCTGCCAAGACGCAGGGCATATCCAACCTCTTCTTTCTCTGACTCTCTCCCCTCTAACCACCTGAACCTTTGTTACTACATCAAGCCAATTTTATAGAGCATACTCATCCAAAGTTATAATTATTTTCTCGTATTTGTGTAAGAATCTCATAACCAATTCGATTTAGCGTATCGTCCATTAGACTTGGCCGATAATTAGATAGAATTACTATTCCAATAGAATTGTAGGGATCACAGCCTAAAAAACTAGAATACCCATGAGTGCTGCCATTATGCCATATGATTCTATTCCTTTTATCGATTATCCAGCCTAATCCAACTCCAAAGTTCTTTCCTTGGCTGATATGCTCCTGTTGGGTGATATAAAATGATTTATTCATTGGATGATCGGCATATATGCCCAGGTATACCGAGAGGAATCGCAGCATGTCAGTAACGGTAGAACGCAGTGCTCCAGCTCCCTCAAACACCTTCATAGCTAATTCCGGCTGATTCACATCTTTACCTGCGTATCCCGGGACTAATCGGTTTCTTTGATCAAGGGATAATCTTATGGTTGTGTCCTGCATGCCCAGAGGTTGGCAGATGAACTTAAGCAGAGCTTTCTCTAAATCCGTCCCAAGTTTTTGTGCTAAATATCTTCCGAGCAATCCCATTCCTTCATTGGAATAAAACCTTTCCAACCCTACCAGGTGATACCCTGCTTAAGTACGTAATGGCTTCTTGAACATCAAACAAGCAATAAGGATCGCGGTATGTTTTTTTGTCAAATCGGTTCATGATTGTTTTAATCGGTGATATTGACGGCAACCCGGACGTGTGAGTCGAGAGGTGTTTGAGTGTAACTGGATGTTCAATCTGTAAATTTTTCTCATACTTACCTATTGAATCATCTAAATAGACTACACCTTTCTCTACTAATAAAGACAGCAATGAGGTAGTAAATACCTTTGTCAGTGAGCCAATTTCATACACTATATCTTTGTAATGCACTTTACCTTTTATAGATGAGTTTCTGAAACCAAAAATCCCCTGCTTGGATTGATTAATAATGCCAATCGATAAGACAGCACATTTTCGTTTGTCTATATATTGCTAGAGCATTTGTCGGGTCGATTTCTCCAGAGTATTTAACAATTCTGTATTCATTCAGCATCACCTCTATATACATCTGATTTAATACATCGACAAATTCTTGTGGTGGGAGATAAGAAAAGAAGGAAGGGCGGTGGGCGGGAGCGGTTGGAAAAAGACACGTCCGCCTTTTTCTGCCGGAGCGCAGGGCGTATCCACCCTAAAATTAATATTAATAAATATTTAATTATACTTAAGTATTTATCAAAAAAAATTACTTATTCTTTTGCTCCTCCTCTATGATTTGTTTTAATTTATACATAATATCCTTTAGTGCTGTAATATCTGCTAAATCGAGCTTAGAATAAAAACGTTCAATAATTGATAGTTCGATTTCTTCATTAATTTTTATATATTTAATTCCCTTAGTATCCAACTCAACAAAAATTTCCCTTCGATTGCTGGGGTTAATGGAGCGTTTAATGTACCCGTTTTTTTCTAGCCTATTTAATGTCTGACTTACAGCACTCGGGCTAATGTTCATGAGTTTCGAGATATCTCCAGTGAGAAGGCGACCATAATGATTAATATGATTGAGTATGATGATTTGACTATTGGTAATGCTTTCATCTACTAAATCTTCATACTCCTTAGTTAGCATAGAATTACACGCATACTCAAGTTCATTTATTTCTTTAACAAGGGCTATAAGCTCCGTATTCATTTTATCCACCTCAATATTTAATTATAATTAAATAATTTGATATGTCAATAATTAAAGAATACCTTCCAAGGTGAGTCCTAAGCCTACTAAAACCTCCAGACAAAAAACAACATAAAAATAATGACTTCTCTCACCCCTACTCTCTTTATCGAATGGTAGGGGTGTTTATATATATGAGAACATGAGAAACTCGATGCAAAGCATCGAAATCATAAGATTAAATACGATGCACTCGCTTTCATTACCAATGATTTCGATTTCATTGAGGAATATCGGCTTTGTCAGAAAGGCATTAGAAACCTCATAATAAGATAGAAAATATATCAAAAAAAACTTAGTATTCAGATTAAGAGGTGAGGTAATAAAATGACTTCTGTATCCAATGTCATTTACCTAAAGCAATATAAAATAAGAAAAAAATTCGATCATCTAAAAAAAGCTGTTCTTTCTAAAAATATATTGTCCATCGCTCTTATGATATTACCCATAGTAATACTTACGGCAGTTTGTGTGATTATAAACTATTATGGTGATTCATCTTATTATCCTTCACTTGATGCAGATGTATATAGGATGTATTTGAAGTAAGACAAGGATCAGATCCCTGTTCGTCCCTAATGGCAGTCTTGCTATATCAACATCAAGCTAGGAGTATCAAGTATCCCCAGCGCCTCCCTTTCTCTATAACTCATAGAAAGAATGGCGTGTTTTTTATAACTACTTCTTCTTTTATTGTCTAAGGTACAAGTTGTTTTAAAGCAGGGACAACCTATTTCCAGTACTGCAGCTATCGGACATCAGCTTCCTTACTAGTCTAGCAATTATATAACTTGTTTACACAAACCGAGTTACTCTTTGCCATACATCTCTTCCACAACTGCCATGTTCACCAATTCAACTGTTTCAGGTCTTGTATCCAATTATATGTTAGCAAATACAAACAAAGCGGCACGTCCGTAAATTTTGAGCTCCTACTTATCTTTGTTTATCCGCGTATTGGTTTACCTTATGGATAGCTCATCTACAGATTCTTACTTACTTAAGTAATAAGTCTTTAAGATTCTGCAACCTGTTTTGTTCAACATGACAAGCCTGGCAGAGATAATCTTCAATATCACCATAGTTTTTCGTAATATCATTATAAATATCATCTAAATATTCATGACGTACTTCTATATAAATTACACTTGATATTTTAACATGATAGTGTGGTTGGAAGTAGGCGATTCAGAAAAAGAAGAGGTTAAAAAAACGGTTCTTAATGAACTTTTTCGTGAAAATCTTTCTCCAAAGGAACTACTCGCTTCTTTCTTCCATACATCATTTCAATTCGTTGAAGAAAATCCATTTCTTCAGCGTGTTTTTCAAGATGGCGAACATGAACGCCTTGTCCGAAAGCTGCCTAAGTATATAGTAGAAGAGTTTTCCAAAGAGTATACGGAAAGAGGTATACACGCTGTTAATATTCTTATAGAACGAGGGGTATTATCCAAAGAAGAGCCCCAGGTTATCGTAGGAATTATGCAAGCCGTAATGAGAATGCGATTATATAAAGAAAAGATAGGGAATGATGTGTTCCCTAAGGTTATGGACAAAATCATTGAGTATGTAGCAGAAGGGTTAACCAAAGAAAAGTAAAAATCAAAATCTCGAATAGAATTGTTTCTATCATGTCCAACTGTTGGATAAACATTTATTGTTTCATTACACAACAAAAATTGAAAGCATTACATAATAAAAAGACGGGATTTACCTCCCGCCCTACTTTTCTTTTATCTAAATTAGAGTCTTTATATCATTTTTAAAGCAGCAGAAATCAGGATTTCATCAGAAATAAGATCAAATGAACAATGCCTTCTGCGTTTGAGTAGATTACTTCTTCTCAATTATTTCAAAACGAGAGGTATTTATCAAATAAATAGTTCGATCAATAATTGTATTTTAAACCCGTTATCTTTTTTATAATTCGCTTCTATATAAGTTGGCCTAACAAAGGAACCAATTCCCTTCATCGTTAGAAATTGATCCTTAGCACTTAACGCGGTTACGTTATCCAATTCTAATCCACAGGTCGACTTTTCTTACTACCCCCTCTTCTGATAGTTTACTAAAATGTCGTGCAACCTTTCAGCGAATTCTTTATGATGCATTGTATTGTAGCTCCCATGGTGTCCGGGGAACTCTACAATTTCCGTACCTAGTTGTTTTGCTAAGGCGACTGTGCAATTGTAAGCAAAAAACTCCCGTGAAGCACTTCCACCGGCTGGAAATACCTGCATCGATGCAGATTTTAACGCAGTCTTTAATGCATCTACATCTAACGTATGATTGAGAATTCCCGGGATTTCATACTCAACGAAATACGTTGAATTGCGGAGAAGCCGCTCTGTTAGCACATCCTCCGATTGTTCGAAATTGCTAGCGTCCATTCCTAAATTTGACGATAACTTCACGACCTCACTTCGATGATTCTTCTTAAGGTCTTTCATGAATTGCCTGGCCTGTTTCAACTCATCTTCAAATAAAAGTTGCAATAAAACTGGTTCATGTGGGATCAGTACCCGTACCTGCCCCGGATGGCGTATACACAGATCGAGTCCGATGACGGCACCGGAGCTGCTTCCGAATACGTACGCCGGTTCATTCGTCAGTTTGGCTAGCAGGCGGTGAGCGTCGTCGCTGTGTGTCTCCACGTGATAATCCTCAGCTTGATTGGCGAGATTACTACGGGAATGGCCACGACGATCGTAAGTAACAACCGTATACCAGTTAGCAAGATAGTTGGCGACATTATGGAACTTGTCGGCATCACCACCTCCACCATGGATCAAAAGAAGGATTGGACCTGAGCCACGTACCTCATAGTAAATGTTCGCTCCAGGCACTTGCAATGTTTCGTTTTCTACTACCTTCATTTGTAAATCCTTCCTTTCTTCTGTCATCTCCCTTAACTTTACACGATTGGTGAATGATATAAAATGCAGGAAATAACTAAGAAACAAACTCGCTATATGGAAAAGCACTGAGCATCATTTCATCAGTACTTCCTTGTTACTTCTGTCTGGATTCCTTTTTCGGTCGCCCTGGTACAAATAAAGGAACAGAAGAGTTCAGGGAACTGGCAGAAAAGTCATCAAAGATTTTCTCTAGTCGTCAGATAATTATCGACTATAGCGCTATAGATGACAAAGTAGAAGTACAAATTGATTATAAAGGAAACACGGCTGTTGATTTGCCTAACGGATTAAAAAGTAGAGATACGATGCAACTAAAAGGGAAGTCGGTATTTGGGATTAAAGAAAGATATCATTAATTGAAGATTACAGCTGAGTAACACGGCGAGATGTCGCACGACTGAGATAGCGGAGAACATTAAGGTAAATAATCATGTGACCGCCGCCTATATCTAATGGCGGTCACATTTTTGTTCATGAATCCAACTATATACATCTCACTTTATAAATTTACATATTCTTGTGGTAGGAGGTAAGAAGGAGGGGCGGTGGGCGGGAGCGGTTGGAACAAACACGTCCGCCTTTTTTCTGCAGGGGCACAGGGCTGCCTTCATCTCTTGTTTAAGAGAGTCTTTTAAATCGTTCCATTCCACATTAATAAACACATTTTTGACTTCACCATTTTTTTCACCATCACTTGGCTATGTTCTAGACCTTGCACCTCAAAACTCTAACCGGAATCTTCACCCACGCTCCAAGGTTCGGTCTTGCTAAACGTATACTTGTTTCGCCAGCTTAACTGGGGCCGCTTGTGCTATCATACCGGGTACTGTACCTGCTAATACGCTTGTCACCACAAGGGTTGTTAATACTTTTTGATATTTTTTATAAGAATCCTCCTGTTTTTTCGTTATGAGTTATTTTGCAACCGGTATAGTCATTTCCAATTCTTTAATGTACTCTTTGACTGGCTCACTATGATTTTCATTTTTATCTTTGTACACATACAAAAACGGTTTAATTGTGAAAGATTTTGGCGTCACCTTAAATGGTTCATATATGAAGTCATTGTATGTGTAACGCTCGGGTCTTTCGTCGTTACCTTGACCACCTAAAAGTTCCAATCTAGTTCCATGATCATCAAACACATCGTAACCCAATTGTAATATTGTTGTTTTATCATCCCGCTTATATTTTTTAGGGATTTCACTGGATGTTCCATCTTCAACAATGGACACTCTTGTTGTGATCGGAGTGAGCTCTGCTTTTTCCAAAGTTACGCGGATATGATCGAACTCTTTAGTCATACCAGGCGACAAGACAATATTATTGTTAGTGCTCTTCTTGACCGGGACATTGATTGTAAACGGATCGTTAACACCTTCTAACGTAAGTTTCATGGTTAAATCGAATTGTTCGGGGAAGGCCGGATCACCAAGTCCTTGATTGGACAAGTCAGAAAAACTGAGTACGGCGGAATCCTTATTCACACCAGGACCCCACCCAACGTTAATTTGATGTGCAAACTCAGTTAAGTGAGTAAGGGGCTTCCCGTTCATGAATAGATCGACACGTTGAATTGTACCTTTTGCGCCTTCAGGCTCCAAGATAACCTCACCGTCTGTATTCACATGACTTCCATTAAGATAGCTTGTCAAGCCCGGTGCTTTCCGGTGAATCGCCATGGAGACACGCGTCCCGTCATACATCACCTGGGGTACACTTATCGTAATGCCATCCTGTGTATCGCTCTGATTTCCTTCTGTTATTAATCCTTTCTCATGAGCAGTTCGCAGGCCGAGGTCTCCCGCCAGCTTGAATACGTTACTCACCAATGGAATATTTTCCAACGATTCGGCCATTGCTGGTGAAACAAAGCCGCTTCCGATAATACCGGCTCCTAATGCCGCTGCCGTAGATACAGCCACCAACGTTTTTTTCATACGTTTCGTTTTGCTACTTCTCCTATTTTTTTCTTCGAGTCGATTCATAATTTTATCGCTGAAGCTATCCACCGGCATCTCCATGCTTTGAATGGTGTGCCGGATGTGCATCAAATCCTGAGAGTCAGTTTGATTTGGCAATTTCTCCACTTGCCATTCCTCCTTTATACATTTTTTGCTGGTGTAGTTTTTTGCGAAGCCGTTCATACTTCTTACGCAGCGTTGCTGGTTTGCAATCCATAATCTGACCTATCTCTTCGAAGCTGTATTGCTCAACCACTTTGAGTAACAGGATATTCTTCTCTTCCCGGTTAAGGGGCATAAGCAATTCGTGAACGGCTTGTTCAATACCAACTTGCTTATTATAGTTGTCATAAAATGGAGTCTGCTGCTCTTGGTAGAGTGAGACGAGCCGTTGCCAGCGGCTTTGTTTTCGAATTTGATCCAAACAGTGATGATATGCAATTTTGTAGAGCCATGCAGAAAAGGTCACTCGCTCCTCGTAACGGTCTATATCTTGATACACCTTGATAAATATTTCCTGTAGGGCATCCTCTGCTTCTTCGCGACTTTTCAGGATGCAGTAGCAATACGTATAGATTTTCTTTTCAAATTTGCGAATAAGAATGGCGTATGCTTGTTTATCACCAGATTTCACTCGATTTACGACGGATTCGATATCTATTGTATCGTTGTCCTCTTCCTTCGCCCCGGGGTTTAGTTGTTCCAACTGATCACCTCCCTGTATGCCCGTTACATAACTATAACGATATGAACCGTCCATTTTGTGACATCAATGAATAAAATCCTAAATATTTTTTGAGATTTTATTCATCCGACTACTAGGAAAATCTCGACAGTCTAGGATATCGATTAAATAGTCAATCCCCTTTCTTTTATTTTCTAAGGCACAAGTTACTTTAAAGTAGGAACATCTTATTTACAGCACTGTGGCTATCGGACATTGGCCTATTTACTGGTCTAGCACTTAAGATTGATCTTTGGACAAAAAAAGATAGACATGAGGAGCTTTGGTAAAACGTGATTTTACTAAGTTTAAGGTAATCATTTTTTATTTTCCTTATCAGAGAACCGTCAACCAATCAGTAAGGAATCTATATGCTGTTATATTTATTTTCAAATTCTATTTTAATCAGTTAATCCCGATATAAAATTATATATAATAAAGGTTTATTGATATTTAATAAAAACTGTATTATATTATAAAAAATTCTGTTACAAAAAACAAACAGACTTTTCTACACGTATCAATACATTAATTCAAGCAGAATTTGGAGGGGAATTTGTATGTCTAACCGTTTACCGATTATTCCAGCACTAAATGACAGTGGTATTCACTATTATCAAACCTATGATGAAAGTCTTGCTCTCTGGCCAGTCCATTACGAAACATTCTACGTGCCTACTCGTTTCGGTCAAACACATATTATTGCAAGTGGTCCAAAGGAGGCCCCACCACTCATATTGCTTCATGGAGCATTATTCAGCTCAACCATGTGGTATCCCAATATTGCGGATTGGAGCAGCAAATACCGAACATATGCAATTGATATCATAGGTGATAAGAACAAAAGTATTCCTACAGATTTATGTGGTACGAGAGCAGGTTACGCCGATTGGCTTCTTGATGTGTTTGACAATCTGGGGATCGAAAAGTCGCATCTTATTGGGCTTTCGCTTGGTGGGCTTCATACCATGAATTTTGTTTTACGTGCGTCGGAAAGAGTGGAAAGCGCAGTTATACTTAGTCCCGCAGAAACGTTTTTATCCTTTCATCAGGATTTCTATAAATACGCTCTTGGTCTCGTAGGGTCTAACGGGGTTGAGAATTTTTTAAATTGGATGATGGGAGATCGTTATGTGTTACACCCGAATTTTGGCAAGCAGTTTTATGCAGGAGTTATGTGGCAGGATGAATTAAGAAATCAAAAGCCTAAAGCCGACGGATTTCCGTATGTTTTCACTGACGACGAATTAAAATCCGTAAAAGTCCCCATTCTTTTATTACTTGGCGAACATGAAGTCATTTATGACCCGCAATCAGCCTTACATCGTGCTTCTACACTTGTTCCCGGTATTGAAGCAGAAATAGTTAAAAATGCCGGCCATGTTTTATCGATGGAACAGCCTGAATACGTAAATGAACGTGTATTGAGTTTTTTAAGTAAATGACAAGACAGTAAGATAAGTTCATAGGTGAATGATGGCACCCATATTCACTGGGTGCCTTTTTCAATTATCTAAGAAAACCTCAATCGTTATTTTTTATGACCTATTCATTCAATGAATAGTGTATCGTATGCAAATTAATGACATATAAATTCAACAAAACAACATGATCTTTTTTCCTCTATTACACCCCGCCTGTTACAATGAGCGGTTGTAAAATACAGGCAAGAAATTGGTCAATAAACTGATTAATTTCTTCTTTTGTTATAATAAGAGGCGGAAGAAGGCGAATAATGTTCCCTTGTGTAACATCAACTAACATTCCCTTCTCTAGTAAATCTAACTGAAGTTTTTTTACGTTTTCGTTTGTATCATGAATACTAATGCCAAACATCATTCCACAATGGCGTACTTCTTCGATAAAATAAGAGTGTTCTCTCTGGATTTTTTGAAGCTGCTCATTTAAATATAAGGACATTTCATAGGATTTCCGCATTAAACCATCATCAATTAATGTTTTTAATACCGCTAATCCTAAAGCCGTACTGATCGGCGAATGCGCAAATGTTGTTCCATGGTCTCCTGGTGAAAACATGTCATAAAGGCGTGCACCAGCAATAATTCCTCCAAAGGCCGTGCCTCCTCCTGCTCCCTTACCGAATTGAATAATATCCGGTGTAACATCAAAATGTTGATAAGCAAACAACTTACCTGTTCTGCCCATACCGCTTTGAACCTCATCCACGATAAAAAGCATATTATACTGTCGGCAAAATTGTTCGATGCTTTTTAAATATTCACCGGACAAAGGGTAGATTCCACCGCTTCCTAATACAGGCTCTACCATGATGGCTAGAGGACTTTCCTTGCGAATCGTTCTCTCTAATCCTTCCAAGTCTTCATGTTCCACTTCATAAACAGGAATAGAAGTATAGGGAAAATCCTGATATATACCTTCTTGTCTTGTAAAGTGAAGCGCCCCTAATGTACGTCCATGAAAACTTCCTTTGAGCACAACAATTCCATCACGCTTTTCATTTGTTATATTTCTATATTTGTGGATTAGTTTTAATGTCGTTTCCGTAGCTTCTGCACCAGACGTTGTATAAAACACTTTCCCATCCTTTAACGAATGATCCACTAATCTTTTTGCATATTCAATGGCCACCGGATTTAAAAAATGAAAAGGAAGATGCAAGCATTTTTCAACTTGTTCGCTGGCAGCCTTTATAATTTCAGGGTGACCATAGCCTAATACATTCACTCCTACACCGGAGAATAGGTCAAGATATTCTTTTTCATTGACATCATAAAGCCGACAACCTCTTCCACCTGCCATGGCAACCGAAGTACGGGGGTATGCAGACATTAAATACTCTTTATCTAACTGAAGCCAATTAGTCATGGATTTTTCCTCCTAAGTGTATTTCTATTAACTTGTTTTTTGTGTTCTTATCATTTGCAAAATAAAAAAACCTCGCCTGACAATCAACAACCGTGTTCCTATCACGATTTATTGATTGCCGAGGCGAGGGTCCGCGGTACCACTCAGCTTTTCTGCTTCACTCACGAAAAACAGACTCATTAAGTTCTAAATGAACTTCGGTCCCAATAACGTGGACCACACCGTTGTTTTATACTCCGGCTTTTTCTTGCCATTTCCAAAACAAAGCTCAAAGGCGGCTTCAAAGTGAGGATAACGTCCATTCTTTCAGCCTATGGAACGGATCTCTGTACGCTAGAACTCTCTTTTACTATTCCTTTTCAACGCTTGTATGATTTTTTAAAGAATTCAAATTGGTTAGAACTGATTATAAGTACCAATTTTTCTGTTGTCAATAGCGTTATTCTCATATTTAAAATAATCTCAAGGTTTTGATGCAAAACGACTCAGGCAGTCAAACCATCATGAATATTACCTAGCACCTACTCTTTGACACTAACTTGATGAAAATGCGGCTGAACCCCTTTGGTTAATTTTTCACATAATAAGTACTAAATAAGTACTAAAAAAATAACATGGAATTAAATTTAATATAGAAGCTTGTTTTTTCACCTTCAGTGAAAATGGCTATTTTGCAAAACACTTACTTAACTAATGATTGCTTTTTTTGTATTATATAACTATAAATGAACCTATTGGTACATTATAGAAAACATTTATCTGTAAATTTCACATATTCTTACATTGGATTCAGCCCTCCGAAAATAACCAACCAGTACCATTAACACCTGGAATATATACAATATTTTCATTATTCTACAAATTCCATGTGATAAGAGTCTGTAACTACAATCATTTATTTGGAGGAATAACTATGCTAATGAACAACCTAATCGCTCTAGATAAGTATACTTGCCCGAAATTAGAAAAACTAAAGCTTGAACGTGAATGGGAAAAGTTTATTTCTGGTAATCATACACTCCCAACGATCCGTTCTTTGATATATGGTTCATGGCAACGCTGTTTGGAACAAGGAATCAATCCGCTTCAAAGTAAGACTTCCATCAGCCTCAGTGAAGAACAAATTAAGGAATATGTGTCAACGGATCCCTTATTTCGCACTTTAAAACCAGTACTTACTAAATTAAAGGATATGTATATGGGTTCCGGACAATTAATAACATTTTGTAACCCTTCCGGTGATATTGTTTACTTAGATGGGGATTTGTCCTTAATGCTCAAGGCTGAGGATATGAATTTTATCGTCGGCTCATCTTGGGCAGAAAATAACGCAGGTACGAATGCTATTGGAACAGCAATTGCTACCAGTTCTCCGATTCAAGTGTTTGCTGGAGAACACTTTTGCCAGGAGGTACAAAAGTGGACATGTTCAGCTGCTCCTATCAGTGATCCAGCTACCCAAAAAATTTTAGGCGTCATTGACTTGACAGGGCTATGGACAGTTAACCATCCTCATTTTTTGTCAGTAGTAACTTCAGCGGCACAAGATGTAACTAGGATGCTACGTAACCAATTAAAGTTTGAACGCTTTAAGATAGTAGAATATTACCAAAACCAGAATATTTCTCAGCAGTCAAGGTCCTATTTAGTAGTTTTAGATCGCGGATGGAAGGTGATTAAAGCATCTCCTGTTTTATATGAACAAGGTTTGATTGATCCGAACCATTTTCTGGTCAATACTCCTTCTCTGCCGTTATCCTTAACGTTAAGGACGTATTGGGAACTTGAACATCTAAAAGGAATTTGGCGTTTTGAGCTAACCCCGTATATCTATGGAGGAATGCCTATCGGTGCCATTGTTCACGTTACTCCTCCGACTATAACAAGTTTTAAGGGTATACCTTTTACTGCAGAATATTCCCTTCCTGGTGTGATAGATGGAGCGCTCCAATCTTCATCAAGTATAAATAACGGGGATTTAATCCCCAATCTTAAGGACAAGGAACAAGTTGTGGTGAAAAAATCAATTAAATGTGCAGAGTTTTATAAAGCCCTTTTTGATCATAATCCTGACGGTATCTATTCTTGTGATTTACAGGCAAATTTATTGGATGCAAATCCGGCTTTTGAGAGAATAATTGGATATACAGTTGAAGAACTGCAAAAGATAACACTCCCGTCCCTACTTGTTCCAGAATGTCTAGAAAATGGATTAAAATATTTAGAAAAAACAATGAAAGGAAAGCCACAGGAATATGAAATAGCGATTAAGCACAAAAATGGGTACCGAATAGATTTAAAAGTAAAAAATTTCCCGATTTTTATAGACAATGAGATTGTTGGAGTTTATGGAATTATAAAAGATATTACCAAAAATAAGAAAATAGAAGAAGATCTGCAATTGACCAAACAACAATTGGATTTATTTCTTAAAAATACAATAGATTCTATTATTATTTTCGATTTACAACGTAATGTTATAAAAGTGAATGAAGCTTTTGAAGAAGTATTTGGTTGGACTGAACAAGAAGTAATAGGAAGAGAACTATCTATTGTTCCTGATTTTTTAGTTGATGAGTGTACCGATATCATTCGAAAAATATTGAATAGTAAGCATGTTATGTCGTTTGAAACGGTTAGGCAACGAAAAGATGGAAGCTTGATTGATGTTAGCTGCTTCATTTCCCCAATTGTAAATGCGAAGGGAAATGTGACAGCTTTTGTATCCATCTTGAGGGATATTACAGAACGTAAACAAATGGAAGAAGCATTAAAAGAAAGTGAGAAACGATTACGCACTTTGATTAATTCTATGCCTGACCTTGTTCTCTTTAAGGATGGGAAAGGAAGATGGATTGAAGCAAACGATTATGCTCTTTCCTGTTTTCAGTTTGAGAATGTCCCTTATCGAGGTAAAAAAGATAGCGAACTAGCTACCTATAATGAGTTCTATCGAGATACATTATTTTATTGCGAGAAATCAGATCAAAAAACGTGGGAAAATAACCGTGTTACCCGAAGTGAAGAAGTGATTCCGCAACCAGATGGCAAATCAATTACTTTCGATGTTATTAAGGTTCCGATCTTTTATCCTAATGGCAGACGTAAAGGACTTGTGATCATAGGACGTGATATCACAGAACTGAAGCAAACGGAAGAATTATTAAGAAAATCGGAAAAGCTTGCTGTGGTGGGTCAATTATCAGCAGGAATTGCCCATGAGATTCGAAATCCATTGACTTCTCTCAAAGGATTTCTACGTTTACTACAATCTTCTATCGATAAGAGTAATGAATGGTATTTGGATGTGATGGTATCTGAGATCAACCGAATTGAATCAATTACCAATCAATTTATGGCAGTAGCTAAGCCGCAAGCTGTCACCTTTCAACTCCAAGATTTGCAAATGTTAATCGAACAGGTTTTAACTGTTGTTTATCCTGAAGCAACTATGAACAATATACAAATCAGCATTGAAGCGCACGCCGACATTCCATTGATTCGATGCGAAGTAAACCAATTAAAACAAGTATTTATCAATATCTTAAAGAACGCTATTGAAGCGATGCAAAGTGGAGGGAAAATAGTAGTTCAAGTAATGAAACTCGACCACAACCTCGTTTTAATTCGTTGTGTTGATCAAGGATGCGGGATTCCAAAAGAACGTATTCAATATCTTGGAGAACCTTTTTATAGTCTCAAAGAAAAAGGAAACGGCTTAGGATTAATGATGTGTTATAAAATTATTAAAGAGCATCAAGGAAAGATCTCAATTGAAAGTGAAATCAATAAAGGAACAATCGTCGATGTCATTTTACCTATCCCGCCATTATTAGAAGAAGTGATTTCAGATTTAACAGAAAGTAATCAATAATTCGATTCTATTACTATTGTTCATCAGATATTTCATATCGTTTTCTCATGAGTTTACTTTAATGCGAGTTATACTATTATTGTAGTTTGAAGACAAGCCCTAAAAGAAACAGTTTTTTACATACATTTGCCCTTAGAGTGACAGTTACGCTGGTATTGGCCCTGCTATAATGTTGAAATAAGGAAAAATCAATAAAATTAATAACAATCATAGGAACGGTTTCGGTGCGAATAAGACGAGGTAAACTATGGGAAAAAAACTTAATCGATTATCTCTTTTGTTAATTATGCTATCTATTAGTTTTTATATTTGTGCTAGATTCCAATTCAGCTTATTTGGGCTATTGGATAATCCATACACAGCCTATGCAATTTTTATTTTTCCTATTTTAAGTTTTATTTTAACTTTAAAAGGTGAAAAGGGATTACTTCGGCGTGTCTTATTATATGGTTCATTACTTTACTTCTTCGGATTTTTAATTCTTCCATTTGCATATGGTTTTCTTTACGGAGGATTCTAAATAAATAATAAGTAGTATCCTAATTAAACTTGCCCCATGCCCATCAAGTTAAAGTTTTATTGCACCCCCAGAACGAAATTTTTAGGCTTTCTTGTAACAAAGACGCTTATTTATCGTTCTAGGGGTGACTTGTTTTCTTAGGTCAATGGCGATGCGGTGGTCCCCCTACTATTGCCATCCCACATGTATATTATGGTAATATAGCGAATGACCTTACTGGAAATCCAGATGCTTTTTCTGGTTTAGGGACAATATTTAAAATGATTGCACCTGTTGCAGGAACTTTGTCTAAATTCGTTAATAATTCTACTTGATACGTGTCTTGTTCGAGTACATAATACTCTCCTAAAAGTGCCCCGTTTTTTTGATAGTCTAGACTTGAGTCAGTATCAAATGTTTCATGACCAACCGCTTTTATTTTTCTTTCTTTAAATAAAAATTTTAAAGCGTCTAAAGACCAACCAGGAGCATGGTTATTGCCATCCGCATCTTTATTATTGAATGCTGCTTCATCTGGCCAACGCTTACTCCAATCCGTACGTAAAGCAACGAATGTTCCTTCTTCAATTTTACCATGCTCAGCTTCAAAATTTAAAATATCATCAACCGTTAAGGTAAAATCATTATTTTTCTCAACTTCT
Source organism: Aneurinibacillus migulanus (assembly GCF_001274715.1). Classification (GTDB taxonomy): domain Bacteria; phylum Bacillota; class Bacilli; order Aneurinibacillales; family Aneurinibacillaceae; genus Aneurinibacillus; species Aneurinibacillus migulanus. The sequence goes on from NZ_LGUG01000004.1 coordinate 3,290,093, forward strand.
TTTGATTTATCGATGACAACAAGTGGTAATACTAATTCCTTTAAATCTAATTCATCCAAATATCTCTTATTACGAACAAAATGGATGGGTGCATCTAAATGTGTTCCATACTGCCCTGCAAATTTAAAGCTTTGAGCGAAAAAACCATCATCATGGTTGAATAATGTAGTAAATTCAGCTCCATCAAATGCTGAAAAGTGCGGTGATTCTGGACCAAATGTATGTGTCAAATCTACCCATTCTTTCTCTTTTATTAAATTAATTGCTTTGATTAATTCATTCGACATAAGATCACCTCATCGTATTTTTTCTTAAGAAACTTCCTTACACGTATTGATGTAACAACAGTTTATAATAGGGCAAATATAAAAAACCTCTCCTAAGAATCAGAAGAGGTTTTGTCATCATCGCTAACTTCTCTTCTTATCTTCAAGCTCTACGCTTCTGGAATTAGCACAGTACTTAGATGTCTGTTGCTGAGGTTTCAAAGGGCCAGTCCCTCCACCTCTCTGGATAAGAATGTTACTTATTCAATTATTATTAATACTTTACATGCTTTAATATCCAAGTGTCAAGGGGGATTTAATGATATTTAGGACTCCGGCACATTTCCTCTTATAACGATATACCTTACTTGTCTAGCCAACTGTTCACAAAGTAAACAACTAAATCCTTAAAAGGCAGCCTATCATTAGGTCATATAGCCCCCAAAGGAAATAAATAGAATTTCAAACTGATATGTGATATATTACATATCATAAGATAAAACAATCAATATTTTGCAAAGGAGAGTTTATTGATGAAAAAAACGATTGGAATACTTGGCGGAATAAGCTTGGCTTCTACCATCCAATACTATAAGAAAATTACTGATTTATATTATGAACAGTATAACGATTACTATTATCCTGAAATTAGAATTAATAGTCTTGATTTTCAGCATTTTACTGACCTGGAGAATGAGCATCGAACAGAAGAGTATATAGATTATATTGCGAAGGGTATTCATGCATTAGAAAAATCAGGAGCAGAATTTGTTATTATGGGAGCAAATTCACCACATTCTGTTTTTAATGAAGTAGTAAATAAAATAAATGTACCAATGATAAGTATTGTAGAGTCAACTGCCAAAAGAGCGACAGAGCTAAAATTAGATAAAGTTTTACTAACTGGGATAAAATATACTATGCAATCAAACTTTTATCAGGAAGTTTTTAAAAAATATAATATAGACGTTATTACTCCAAATGAAACTCACCAAGATGAGATTAATTCAATTATTTTTGATGAATTGGTCATAAATATTGTTTCTGACCAAACGAGAAAAAGAATGCTTGATATTATACAAAGCTATGATGTGGAAGGAGTGATTCTAGGTTGCACTGAGTTACCGTTATTAATAGCACAAAATATTTGTCCTATCCCAGTATTAGATACTTTATCTTTACATGCAAAAGCTGCCCTCGATTTTTCTTTAAATAAAGAATAAAGCTAAAAAGCCCCTTTTATTTCCAATAATTTGATAGCCATGTACCGGGACCCCTTTATGAATTGGTATGATGTGTAATATTATAAAAGGACATTAGTATATCAATGACCAATGCCTAATCATTATCGCTTCCTTTAATAATTTATCCTAAAATTTAAACGCCCAAAAAAGAAAAGTAAACTTTTTTGGGCGTAAGAACTAGCTACTTCAAGCTACGCAGCTTTTTAGTCAGCTTATGAAATTGTTGATCTAGCTCGTAATAACGTGGATCAGTTGGTTTTAAATAGCTAAGCTCCCCGAGCACGGCTTGAATTTCTGTTTCTAAAGACAGCTTTAACGCATCGTCCTGGATACATTCTCTTTGCTCGGCGATGTGCTTCACAAGCTGATGTCCATTAAACCGGAGGGATGTCTTCGTCACTTTCTCGATAAAATAGCGGTCGTGCGATGCGACAAATAGCGTTCCTTCATATGCTGCAAGCACCTTTTCTAGCTGCTCACGCGACGGAAGATCCAGATGATTGGTTGGCTCATCACATATGAGTACGTTCATTTCGCTATTCATCAAAAGCATAAGCTTTAATTTGACACGTTCCCCCATGCTCATTTTCGCAATTGGCTGCTGCCAATGTGCTTTCGTAAAGCCAAGATGATGCATCTGGGTTTGGACTTTCCCTCGCTTTTCAAATGTTTCTACTTCAAAAAGCTGTGCAGGTGTTTTATCCTCTGGTAAGTCAAAAACCGTTTGCGACAAATAACCAATTTTTAAACTTGGTGACTTCCACATTTCTCCTTCATACGATTCCTCACCTAAAAGTATACGTAAAAAAGTCGTTTTACCACTTCCGTTTCCCCCAATGAGCGCAATCTTTTCGCCATGTTGAATCGTAAAATGGGCATCTTTCCAAAGCGTACGATTGCCATATCGCTTCGTAAAATGATTGACCTCCAGCACGCGCTTGCCGACCTTACTTTCGTGATGGATGTCAAAGGAAACGAACAGATCCTCTTTTGGCTTCTCAACCTTTTCCTTTTGAAGCTCCTTTTCTAACTGACGTCTTTTGGATTTCACTTGCTTATCCATACGTTTTGCGGCAAGACGATAATATTCCTTATAGCCTTCCTGCTTTGTAGAATCTTTATGTGCCTTTTTAGACCAGCTAGACAGCTCTGCTAGTTGAGATTCAATCCGTGCAATTTTCTTCTGTTGCTTGTCATACGCTCGTTGTGCGGTTATTTTTTCATGTTCACGCCATTTCACATACGCACTATAATTCCCGTGAAAGACATGCACTTTTTCATCATCAATTGCCCAAATCATTGTCGCTACCTCATCTAAAAAAGCGCGATCGTGTGACACAATAAACACTGCGCCAGGAAAAGCATTCATTTGTGTTTGTAAATAACGTTGCCCTTCTTGATCTAAATGATTTGTCGGTTCATCTAATAAGAGGACGTTAGCTTGACTCGAAAATGCAGCAGCTAATCGTTTTTTCAGTTTTTCCCCGCCACTCAATTGTCCGAAATCGCCATCTGGTACTTGCCACTTTGATAATGCTTCATTCGATTCAGTCGAATAAAAATCAGCGGCGAAACCTTCGTCCTCCTGCTTGACATAATAAATTTGTGGTGCGACTAGCCACTCAATTTTTCCGTTCGTTGCTTCTAATTCATTTGCAATAATAGAAAGTAACGTAGACTTTCCGCTCCCGTTACGACCGATAATCCCAATGCGGGCATTTTCCTCAATTGTCGTTTGAAAGGAGTCAAAAAGGACTCTATCTTGTAAGGTCGCACTTAGTTTTTGTATCAATGCAATTGTCATATTATCTTCCCCTTTTAAAGCGGGCATAAAAAAATCCTCCCGCAAGTTTGTGGAAGGATTAGTCGCAAATGAAAACAAAACCATTCAAAAAACGAATGGAATCTATATGAAAAATGGGCAGACTAATCCTATTTCTAATCAAATACAAATTTTTCAAGATGTATTTTTTATGTTCGAAATAAGATTAGAACTTCATCGGTCACCCATCATCCCTTCATGTCTGTAATTAATATCCAATATAAAGCATTTTGTATAGAAATGCAATATTTATTCTTCCAACCGTTTATCCCCCAGAAGAGTAATAGCCTAACTGTCACCATCATAACCAAATGACATTATGAATATTCGCAAAGTAACAAAGGGCTGACCAAAAGGTCGCTTCATGCATCCTTTTGGTCAGCCCCTCTATGTTTTTTATTTAATAGCAGCCTTAGCCGTTTTTGTTGCTTGCTCTAAAGATTTTTCTAGAGCTTTCACAGCTTCTTTGAATTTTTGTTCATCATTGGCTTGTTGAGCTTCTACCAAAGCAGGTAGCGGCTGAGCAGCATACCCCGTCGTTAATCCGGGTGCCCAGATTTGATGCTTAAACCATTCCCTACTCGGTAACCCTTTTTGATTGGTTAAGTCACGTTCCTGCTGCATCAATGCTTCGTTAATTTTACGAAGCTGCTGTAATTCATCTTTTGACAGCTCCGTCTTGCTTGTTAATTTGGCTCCATACTCTTCGAGCTCTTTCGAAGCCGCTTCCCATTCGTCTAATTGCTTCTTAACACCTGCTAAATCTACACCAAGTGTTCCATGCTTTTCAACTTCATTTGTCAGACTTTTGATAGCTGAAGCATAATCGGAATACTTGATTGGTAAAACATCTGCGTTCGCCAGGCGTAAAGCCATACTTCCCGCCAGCTTTGCTGCCGCTGCATGCTGCTTGTATCCCGGATCGACAAACGTCTCTAAAGAATATGTGTTATCGTACGCACTATGATATAAGCCATCAGGTGAGCTAAATCCTAAATCCGCTGATGGAACACCAATATGCTGGATAAATGCCGTATAATCGGAGCCACTTCCCAACTGTCCAATAGCAGGCTTTTCACTTCCAGATTTCTTGCTCCAATCTTGGAATACGGTCGTTTTGGTCTCTGGATTTTCGGTCGTTTTTGTAATACTATAAATGAGCTCGTTAAGAGAAGGCACAGAGGACGCGCCAAAGTTCTGACCTGCTACACTATCCAAATTAATATATGCAACCGCGTTTTCTGTAAGTTCCTTCTTATGTTCTTCAGCCCATTCGGTTGATCCAATCAGGCCGTATTCTTCTCCGTCCCATCCTGCCAAAACAATTGTACGGTCTGGACGCCATCCTTCCTTATGCAATTTTCCGAGCGCTCTGGCAATCTCCATGGTCGTAGACCAACCCGATGTATTATCTTTTGAACCGTATGCCCATGTATCCCGATGGGCACCAATTACTATCGTTTGCTCAGGATACTTCGCTCCCGGGATTTTGACAATCACATCATGTGCTGGTTCCTGGCTGTACTCAATATCAAGGGAGAGATTTACTTTTGTTCCTCCAGGACCAACCTTATACTCAAAAGGAAATCCTCCTTGCCATTCCTCTGGAGCTTTTTCACCCTCAAGAGCTTTTAATAAGCCTTCCGCTTCTGCGTAAGAAATCGGTGTGGTTGGGATTTTAGGCAATGAAGAAGCCTTGTCAGGCTGGATTCGTTTCACTCCGTCTATGGATGGAGCTCCTGGTGTTAATGGATCACCCGGATAACGATAAATAGAGAGAATACTTCCTCTTTGAATCGCATCTTTGGGACGCCATGGCCCCTTTGGATAGACATCTCCCTTGAGATAACCGTCATCTTCTGGATCGGAATAAATGAGGACCCCGGCAGCTCCATACTGGGCTGCAAGATCAGGTTTTACGCCCCTAAAATTCTTCCCGTATCTCACAAGCACAATTTTACCTTTTAAAGATATGCCGCGTTTTTCCAGTTCTTTAAAGTCTTGAGGTTGCCCGTAATTGGCATACACAAGTTCGCCTTCTACAGTACCGGAAGGAGAATAAGCATTGTAGCCCATAATCACTTCATCTTTAAAGGCAAGATCTTCAGGTAAATCTTCTATCACCTTTAAGGAGCGTGTAACAGGAGCTGTTTGCGTGATAGAAATTTTTTTAGGCGTAGACAAGTACACATCATATGTTGCTACTTGAGGGTCCAAGCCAGCTTCTTTTAATTCATTTACTGCAAATTCAAGTGAGGCCTTATTACCTTTAGAAGCAACCAGGGCAGGTCTTATGCTCATGGACTTAGAATAATGGGAAATAAACTCTTCGCTTACTTGTTCCTTAAATCTCTTCTCAAAATCTAGTGCCCAGTCTGCTTTTGCTTTACTGAATCCGACTACCGTTTCCTTGTTTGCTTCCGCCCCTACCTTATTAAGGGGTAACAGGGGAGAAACTACGAGAGAGCATGCTAATATACCTGTAAGAGATGCCTTTACCATCCTGCTTTTATCAATCAAACTCCAATCCCTCCTTTAGATAGACCAAATATGTTATATCCTTATTCTAAGGGCAAAAAAGTATATCCAGTAAGTGTAAAAATGTGTATCTTAAATAAGCTGATCTCGATATTTTTGGTATATTTAGACTATTCTTATAAAAAATATCCTACTGATGAAACCGCTATGTATAGCAAAGCACAAATCAAAAGCACACGAATGCCTTACGCCTCGGTGCTTTTGATAGCTCCTTTACTTAGGAGATTCCTTTCATCATGGTCATTACCCAAAAAGGATTACATATTGGCTAACTGTAACCCGTTTTTGGGTACATTACAAAAAAACTAAAACATTATACTCCTGCCCAAACGTCCTTTGCATAACGCCCTTCAGTCTGGAGACTATTCAACCATACTTTGGATTCCTGTTCGCTAACTCCGTGGACTTCTTGATAAGCGAGTTGCAAATTCCTCTCCACGTCCGGTGCCATCCTGCTTCCATCTCCACACACATAAAGCCGACCACCCCGATCCAAAATCGTAATCAATTCCTCTGCATTTTTCCTCATTACATGTTGAACGTACGTTTTTGGTTTCCCTTCTATTCGAGAAAATGCTGTATGAAGAGTGACAATCCCATCCTTTTGAAATTGCTCCAATTCCTTACGGTAAATATAATCTGCTTCGTTGCGGCACCCAAAGTAAAGATGTGCTTCCCCAAGCTTTTTTCCTTCTTGCTGTAGAGCACGTCGGGCTTGAAGAAATCCTCTAAATGGTGCAACGCCTGTCCCTGGTCCAACCATAATAATCGGAGTATCTGGGTCCTCAGGAAGCTGGAATCCTGATTCTGGAGTCCGTATGAACATCATAATAGTTTCTCCTGCTTTACGCCCAGCAAGGTAATTGGAAGCAACTCCACGATACTCCCCGCGACCACTCCGGGCAGGACCATGCACAACAGCTACGGTAATGCTGGCACGGTCTGAAAGAAGGCGAGGCGAGCTGGAAATAGAGTAGTAGCGGGCTTTTAATGGTGGTACGAGTTCTAAAAAACGTTCAAACGGCAGTTCACAAGCAGGGTACTGCTCTAACAAGTCAAGCATGATCACCCGTTTTTGTAATACATTCGTTCTGTATGTTTCTTCCTGCAGTAAAGCTTCTAATTCCCGTTTATGTGGTGGACAAGCTGTGAATGACGCCAATTCGCGAAGTTGTGCACGTGTTGCCGCTTCCTGAAGTTCTACACTATGACTTAACAAGTCGAACACTCTAACAGGTCTCTCTAGTGGGAGGTGAGCATTACTTCCATCGTTTCCGCTGAGCACAACATGGTCGTCTGCTTGTAATCCAAAGCGGGCTAAGACACGATGTACAAGTTCTTTACTGTTCTGAGGGAGGACACCTAAGTGATCCCCCTCATGATAAGTTACCCCTTCTGGAAGGGCAATCTCAATATGACGAGTGCTACGTTCGCTTCCCTTCAACTGGAGCTCCTGATTTTCCATTACGTGCCCAGGAAGAGCATCATATGTTTCTATAAGAGGACTCACTGCAAATCCACTAACAAACCTTATAGTTAGAGTACTGCGCTCTTGTCTGGGATCCTGGTCGATTTTTAAGCCTAATGAGTTGAAGACATCCGACCACAATCGTTCACGCCACTCATCAGCTTGCTGCTCAAAGTCACCGCTTGCATCACCCTCACCACGCAGGGTAAGGCGAACGGCACCTTTGACCGACAACTGCTCATCAATAAACCGAGGAATTTCCTGATACGTGGTTGCCCAGTTATGATCTCCGCATCCGAAAACCGCATACCGGACTCCCTTTATCTCTTCAGAGCTAGCCTCCTCTATCCATTGAACAAACGCCCGTGCGTTGCTCGGTGGTTTTCCGTTATAAGAGGACGTAATAATAAATATAATCCCTTCCCTAGGTAGCTTACCTACATAATCATTTAGTGGTGCAACTTCACTTTTAAAACCTTTATAACGAGCTGAGTCAGCAATTTCTCGGGCCATTCCTTCCGCCGTTCCAAGATCCGAGCCGAATAACACTAGCAATGGAGTATTATGCGCTTCTATACGGGTAGCAGAAGCTTGTCTGGCTTGGGTCTCCTCCTGTACAACATGCCGCTTATTAAGAATCGGATACGCAACTTGATTATTCCGCGTATGGACACGCATCGTAAACCCTTCTGGTTTCAATGTTAATGTTTCCTTGACTTTTAACTGATAGTTAGCATGATCAATAATCTCAAAACTTTTAAGAACCATACCGAGTACGAGAGTCGCCTCATGAAGCGCGAACTGCTGTCCAATACAGGCTCTTTGACCGTTTCCAAATGGTTTATAGGCATGGTGAGGAATCTTGCTAGGATCTTCGAAGCGCTCAGGCCTAAACTCCTCCACATCCTCTCCCCATACGCTAGTATCACGATGAAGTTTTGGAATCAGTACATTAACACTTTCCCCTTTTTTCATCGGATATTTCCCACCAAGTAAGGTATCCTCTTTTGCATATAGAGAAAACGCTGGTGCTGTCGGCCAAAGACGTAAAGATTCGTTAAGAATCATACGAATGTATTTTAATTGAAGTACTTGTTTGTACGTCGGAATCGGCTCATTTAGAACACGATCAACCTCCTTATAAGCTTTTTGAAGTTTATCTGGGTTTTTCAGCAAAAAATAAAGAGCGAACGAAAGCAAACCACTTGTCGTCTCATGCCCTGCAATTAAGAATGTAATAATTTGAAAGCGGATATTTTCGTCATCTAGTCCCTCCCCAGTTTCTGGGTCCTTGCTGCTTAACATATGGGAGAGGAGATCATCCGCGTCTTGATCGCCATGCTCTTTACGCTCTGCAATAATTTTGTCAACTAAAGCAAACATACTTTGAATGTCGTGCTTATACTGGCGCTTTGTGATAACCATCAACTTATCTTGTATACCTAAACGTTGAAGCTGATGCATCGCTTCGTCAAGTGCACGAACCATACTCGTAATGAAAGGATGTGGTTGCTCACGATAGAAGCTGTTAAAGCGATAATTGAAGCCACACAAGCCAATCGTATCCAACGTTAGTCTCGTCATATCCTCTGGGACATTGACACTCTCATCCGGATTTAGTCGTGACCACTTTTGAACGAGTTGTATAGCAAGATCCACCATCATGGTGTGGTACCCTTTCATCGCCTTCTGACTAAAGCTAGGCAAAAGAATAGCATGAGCCTTTTGCCAGTTCGGTTCATACGTCCAACTTGTAAATAGACCATCCCCTGCAAATGCGCGAACATTTTGTAGCGGTGCCCAGACGTTCTTGTCAAAGCGTGATTCATCACAAGCTTCCGCTACTAGTTCATAGCTGGATATGTAGATGCCGGAACTCCCCGGCATTTCCAACCGAAAGATTGGGCCGTATTCATAGGAGAGTTTTGTAATGGATTGGGTAGGCTCCTTTGGATTTATATTTGGTAAGTTACCAAGTGGTCCATACGTTTTTGGCTGCGGAATGTTGCTATTATGTATCATCAAAACAATCCTTTCTTGTTTAGTATGCCAGTGTATATTGCTGCGCTCATATTGCGACCTACCAACTTTATTAGCAATTTGCATCGCTTATTGTTTGATGCTCTTCATATTGTGCCCTTCCCGGCAAAAATTCATAAAAACAAGAAATAAAACAAATGAATTTGGAAACGTAACTGTAACAGCGATTGGTTGACCTATTTCTTTACAAGCAACAGATAAAAATAAAAAAATCCTTCCAGTAACAATAATCAAACGATTGGAAGGATTTCAAGATATATGCTTTTTAATGGAAATTTTCATTCAAAATAGTATCTGACCACATCGTATAGAATGTATAAAAAGCAGGCTACACTTTATCTAAATCAATCACATCTCCAGTATTTGCGAGTACACCGTATTGAGAATCTAGTTTTCCACACAACACATAGCCCTTTTGTTCAAAATCATATACATATACTGGAGTTAGTTCAATTTTGTTTTTTATTTTTTCAAATGCTTCTTCTTTCGTGATGGTAACGGCATCAGGTGCATGATAATGTTTGAGTGTTGCCAAAAACGGTTGATTATCAAAATAATTCAAGGCTTTATACTTTGTAGGATCAATAAAAACTTTTAACTTCCGTTGAAATGCCCGGATATCTTGGGCTTGTTTCAATTCTGCAATGATATACCCTTTGTCACGGTGCAAGCTAGTTAACATCCACTTGGCAGTATCTTTAGGAAATTCCTTTCGTAAAAAATCTAAAACTTCTGCTATCGTTATGTCCTGCTCATGCTTTGTCAAAGGGAGGGTATCTGGATGAGACTCAAATGAGAAAGCCTGCTCCATTGTGATGCTATCGTTTCTTAAATTCAATTGCTGTTTTTCAAACTTTTTATTAATAGGAGAATCCCATTTCATCACTTGATTCACCTTCAAATAAGAGCGTCTATGTACGCTAATCTCAAAAGGAATATTTATTTTTTTATTATTGTAAACATATATTTCTTCCATGGTATACATAGAGAGCCACTTTTCTTGCTTACTTGAAGGAAGTTCCAAAAGCTTCAAATGTTTATGTGCGACTTGCTTTACATCATGGTCAAATGTAAGTGTGTAATCCGGTACTTCTACTAAATCACTTGAAGGAAAGGAACCAGAGATAGAAAAAAAGAGTAATCTCCCAACATCATCAAGCTTTACTTCTATATAACCAGATGGCGAAACAGGAATTCCATGAAAGCATGCTTGAAATATTGTTTTTGTCCCTTCTTTTTTCTTAATTTGGAATTGCTCATGATATACTAAACCTGTTTTTTGTTCAATCCAACGTATTATTTTTTTAGAATCATACTTGTCAAACACTAAAGTATTTACTAATGTTTTTCCTCCCACAAAAATAATACTTTTAAAACGACGGGTTTTCAGGTCTAAATCCACAATAGCCGTACCCGGTGGATTTAAATCTTTTTCTGTTCGCTCCATGATACCGTTTGGAAACCATTCCATCAATAACGTGTAATCTGTACGATTAAAAATATTCTTATCGCAATATATGTTTGCTGTATGTAGGTAATAAGATTCTAGACCAATCTCTTCTTTTGTAAAATCAACCAGTTCTTGCAATCGTGAGTCCATATTATTTCTCGGTCCCTCCTATAACTACCTTTTTAAAACAGCTCATCCATCCTATAAAATAATGAATCAGGTGAAAGAAACGGTAGCGTCTCTTTCGCCTGAACAAACTTTACACAAACAGTCAACAAAAATCTTTATTGCTTGGAGGCCGAGGTATTTGCTCCAGTTGCAGGTAGTTCTTTTGCATTTTTCGCTGCTTCTGGAAGCTCAATCTTCTCGGTGGCGTTATAATCGCTATATTTCACATTCTGTGTAATAGTCATTTGCTTAAATAACATCTTATCCTTGGTATCGGCAGCATTTTCTTTTAATGGAATGACAATTTGTATGCTGCTATCTATAGGAAGTTTTGTCTTCGGCTCGAGATTCATACTACCTTGAATATAAATGGAGCCGATTTTTTTCTCTGCTCCTTCGAGTATTCCTTGCATTACCTGCATGTCTCTCATTACCGGAGCTAGTTCGGATAGCGTATCAATGCGGCCCTGGAATACCAATTGCCCCTCCCCTGTACTTCGATAGAAGACCTTTCTCTCCTGTTGCAGCGGGATACGCTGTTCTATTATTGCCTTCATATCAAACGGGAAAGCATCTTTCGCTTTTACCCAACCCGACGGATTATCCGCAAATCCTTCGGGCACCTTCCCGGTCTTCGTATAAACATCCTTTCCGATAACATATTGTTCGAACTCTATCTCTCCCATATCGGTTTTAGTGTACATGGAGTCAGGCATCGCATAAACAACCTCCGTCTTTATAGAGCTACCCTTTTTGCTTTTGATCATCTCCTCAAATTCTTTTCGTTCATTGGCAGACAGTTTATTCAGTGCATCCTGATTTTCTACTCCATCGAAAGACACATCACTTTGTGCACGGAATGACTTAATTTGCTGCTGTGCCTTCCAACTTTCCTCCAGAAGCTTCTTGGCATCGCTGGAAGTGGACAACAGCTGCTTGACAAGCGTTTGTGCCTCCTGCTTTGTAATGGTTCGATCCAGATCATTCCAGTTGTAATCCACTTTTATACTCTTCATCCAGCTAGCAATATCGCTCGCCCCATGTTTGGAATCAAGCGATGAAGAATTACCAGGAACAGAAGCGTTCGGGACACCGAGCACACCGCTAATCAGGGCAATCGCTTCGCCCGCTTTCAGTTCACTCTCCGGACGTACCATGTCATCCTTAGACTCAGGTAAAGCGCCTACTGCCTGCAATCTGTTCACGATTTCTGATAATTCGCTTCCTTGCGGCACATCTTTATACGTACTCTTTTCTTTAGCCTTCGGTAAATCAATGGCCTGGTCAAGCATTTTGAAAAACTCTCCCCGTGTCAACGTCTCACTCTGCGGTTGTACCACCGCAGCCGGCTCTGCTGCAAGTACGTTCAATGTTGGTGTTCCTATTAACATTGCTAAGCTTATCATTCCCGCTGTCGCTACTTTTCCTTTTTTCATATCCATCCCTCCTCAGAATTTTGTTATATAGTAAAGTACACAACATAGCCAATATCTCGTCACTCTCCTTGGATGTCTTTGTTCACCCCGATCAGCATATTATTTTCAAGTAGTAAGCTCTATATGGTGTATCCTTTACGCCCCTCCTTCCCTTGAAAAAATTTCCTATCATTATTTATTCTAACGAAGGAGTCTTTCCTGTATCTGTCTATACTCTTACATTAACCTTACATTGAAGGAATCAGCCTGGAAAAAAGAGAACTATCATTTTAAGATACATAACATAATAAGTTGGGTTGAAAAGCACCCAAATATAGAGGTGCGGGCTCGAATTCCCACACTATAACTTCAGGAGGAGAACAAGAACATGAGTAAAACCATTTTGATCGCCGACGATGAACCGGAGATTATTGAACTGCTAAAGCTTTTTCTTGAGAGAGAATCTTATCGAATCATTGAAGCTTATGATGGTGAACAAGCGTGGAATTATATTCGCCAGCATCCCGTCGATCTAGCTATTATCGATATTATGATGCCGGCCTTGGATGGCTTTCAATTGATTAAAAGACTGAGGAATGAATATAAGCTCCCTGTCATCATTCTTTCAGCGAAAAATCGAGACAGTGATAAAATACTAGGGCTTGGGCTCGGAGCGGACGATTTCATCTCAAAACCGTTTAACCCCCTAGAAGCAGTTGCCCGCATTCAAGCTCAACTTCGTCGCGCATTCGAATTCAACGAACCGGAAGAAAAGGCGATTTCAACTCAATCAACAACTGTCGGTCGGTTGACACTCGATCATACCGCTTGTGTTGTCTACCGCGGAGACGAGACGATCACGCTTACCCCTCTTGAGTACAGACTGCTGAACACGTTTATGCAAGCTCCCGGACGCATCTTTACGAAGCAACAGTTGTTTGAACAAGCGTGGTCGGAGACATATTGGGAAGATGATAATACGATTATGGTGCAGATCTCGCGGCTCAGAGATAAAATCGAGGACCAACCCCGTCAACCTGTATATATTAAAACCGTTCGCGGTCTCGGTTACAAATTCGCTTCGAAGGATGATTTTGATGAGGAAAAAACGTAAATTATTTAACACCATGATCACGGCCTACATTCTCTTCACCGTAACAGTTGGAGTTACCAACAGTATTGTCTTCTATTTGGACGACCATATAGGTACCGGCATTTTAAAAAAAGAGTCTATTGTTCTTCTGCCTGGATTGTCGCTTGGCGGTTTAATGGAGATGGTAATCTTCGCACTTAGCGTCTACCTTTACAGCCGTTGGACGTCAAAGCGGATTACCGGACCTTTAGAGAAAATAACCGATGCCATTCAAAAAATGAGAGAAGGCGAATTCGCTCAACGCCTCTGCTTTAAGGCTGACTACGAGTTAACGCTTATTCAGGAGCATTTCAACGAAATGGTGGCACACTTAGAAAAAACAGAGGCAGAAAAAAATAAATTAGAACAAAGCAAGCAACGGATGCTACTCGATTTGTCCCACGACTTGAAAACGCCTATAACCACGATACAAGGCTATGCAATGGCACTTCAAATGGGAGTCGTAGACAGCCCGGAGAAACAACGCCGATACTTGGAGATGATTTATAACAAATCCATCATCGTGACTGCTCTCGTGGAGGATATGTTTCAACTGGCAACGCTGGACAGCCCGGACCTCCCTTCCGCTGAGGAGCAGGAAGATTTGGCCGAACTGGTTCGGCAAATCGCTATCGCTTATTTCGATCAGTTCGAACAGAATAAGTTCAGCTTGGATTTGAAAATACCTACTCAAAGGGTTATGATTCGAATGAACCGGAATTTATTGTACCGTGCCCTGTCTAACCTATTGTCCAACACGCTCAAACACAATCCGAAGGGAACGAAAGTCGCCTTATCGCTCACAGACACTCATGAAGCGATCCTGCTTGAGGTTATGGACAATGGAATAGGAATTGCTGAAGAGTTGAAGGAGAGCATCTTCCAACCTTTTGTACGCGGGGATAAAGCAAGGACAGGCGAAGGAACGGGGCTTGGGCTGGCCATCGCCAAAAAAGCGGTTGAACTTCATGGTGGAAAGCTGTTGCTCAAGAGTGAACCAGGGAAAACAGTATTCGAGGTCATTCTCCCAAAGGTTAGAGAATGACCTTCCTTATCGGCTTCCATATCATAGAATGAATAAATTCCATCGTAATGCCAACCAGCAATGATTTCTGCCTCTTCTTGATTCATTGGTTTAAATGTAACTTGCATACTAAATCCCTTTCCTGTTCTAGCTTTAATCAAACTGATAAAAAAGTCATGCGTTGCTCTTCAATAAAACTTATTTTTAATCCCCCTAAAAAGAAAGCATTCTTCTCAGGGGGATTCACAAATGTTTCTTCTTTATTTTACTACAAATGTCCCTTGTAGTATCTGTTTAAGGATAGAGGAATTTCTCTCTAAACCATCACCTCCTAGCATGTTAGAATGAGCGCCATATCCGTTATATTTTACAAATCTTTTTGCTGCTTTGTTCCATGCTTTTTCATTCCATTTTTCCTCTAGATATGTTTTTTCTTCTTCGTCGGCTTTTTCGTTTTCGTCAATTTTTTCTTCCTCAAATTCTGCTTGTATAAGGTGAATTGTAGCTTCTACTTCCCCATAATTAACTAACTGCGTATAAAAACTCATGTATTTGCGCATTTTCCGTGTGAAACTTTGTTTCACAAATTCATTCGCAAAATACAGTTCAAAATCCTCTCGTGTCATATTGAACATTCCTGGATTTTCCCTTAATTCTTCCATTATTATTTTTATGTTTTCTTCTTCTTCTTCTTTTGTTTGCTCGAAGACTTTTCCCTTCCAGTAAACATCGAACAAGACCAAATCAGATACACTATATCCTTGCCTTTCCATTTCTTTTGCTACTTCAAAAGCCAGGTTCCCTCCTGAAGAATAACCAATTAGCACATATTGTCCGTCTGACTGAGTTTGAATCATCGATTCAATATATTGCTGAATTCGATCATCATCTTCAATGAAGTCAAAGCCATACAAGGATGCAGTAGGGATTTGTTCAGCAAGCTTTTTATAAAAAACACCTTGTGCACCAATGGGCGCGAAGCAGAATACGTTTCGATCTGTTTCTTCGTTTAGCAGAATAGGTAGCTCTATATTTTTTCTTTGCTTCTCGCCGTTAAGAGATAGCGCCTCTCTATCTGCTTCTACATTTACCAAAATAGGCTGATGTACATTATTTTCTGATTCTTGATGTGTAATATATTCCGCTATTTTCATAATAGTTGAATGTTTAAACACAACATTTAATGGCATCTCTATTTGCATGTACTCGTAAATTTTTGCAACTAAAAGCGTTGCCTTTAAAGAATGCCCTCCTAATTCAAAGAAATTATCGGTAATACCGATCAGTTCTATTCCTAATACCTCTTGCCAAATGAGTACTAGCTGTGCTTCGATTTCATTCCTTGGTGCAACATACTCCCTTGCCATTAAGCCAATGGTTTGAGGTTCAGGCAATGCTTTACGATCCACTTTACCGTTTGGTGTAAGCGGAATACTATCCAATTGGATAAAATAGTTTGGAATCATATAACTTGGTAGTAATTTTGCTAGATAGCTTCTTAAGTCCAGAGTCAGTACATCTTCTTCCCCTACAATATAAGCACATAACATCTGTTCAGATGCAGTATGCTCCGAAACCATAACTACCGCTTCCTTAATTTTTTCGTATTCTAGGATAGCTGATTCAATTTCACCAAGCTCAATCCGATATCCTCTTACTTTTACTTGTTCATCAACACGCCCCACATATTCAATCATTCCATCTGAGCGCCATTTTGCAAGGTCACCGGTTTTGTACATACGTTCACCAGGTACGAATGGATTTACAACAAATTTATCTGCTGTAAGCTCTGGTTTATTCAAATATCCTCTTGCAAGTCCCTGTCCACCAATACATAATTCCCCTACTACACCTACTGGTTGTAATTGATGATTACAATTGACAATATATACATCTACGTTAGATAATGGGCGACCAATAGTAATCTCTTGTTCTACCTGTATATCGCGCATAATAGTAGTTACTACACTATTTTCAGTAGGCCCATATTCGTTGTTGACTTCAATTTCTTTATTTTTTTCTTTGATTTTTTTAACAATTTGAGCCGGTAATTTCTCTCCTCCCAAAGTGACGCAGCGTAAATTTTGCAAATCCTTACTAGAAGAAACATCAAGAATGGCACTAAACAAACTAGGCACACCGTAGTAATGTGTAATCTCTTCTGATGCGATCAGTTTTTTCAATGCAACTGGATCTTTTGCTTCTTCCTCCTTAGGGAGAACAGACGTTGCACCTGCAAGAATCGGAGCAAACAAACTTGCTACAAATCCATCAAAAGCAAAGGAAAACACTTGTAGAGCCGTATCCCCTGGTCCAAATTCGTATTCTTCCTTCCGCCATTGCAGGCAGTTGATGATGCTTTGATGTTCAATCATAACCCCTTTAGGCTTGCCTGTTGTACCGGATGTATAAATAATATAGGCAAGATCTGTTGACTGATTCATAAATGGAAGATTGGTACCATCTTCTACATAGTTTTGTTCATCTGTAAGATCCAACCATTCGATATCGACCGGTAATTTATTTAATACATGTGACTGAGTAAGCAGTAGCGTCGCTCCGCTATCTTCAAGCAAGTATTGAATACGTTCTTGTGGATAGGCTGGATCAATTGGAACATATGCTCCTCCTGCTTTCAAAATACTAAAGATACCTACGATCATCTCTAATGAGCGTTCCGTCATAATCGCTACAGGATGATTAGGGGTTACCCCTTTTTCTCGTAATACACGAGCTAACTGATTAGCTTTTATATTTAGCTCATGATAGGTTAATGCTTGCCCTTCCCATACGATTGCTATATGTTCAGGTGTTTTCTTCACTTGCTCTTCAAACAATTCCTGTATTGTTTGATTCTGCGGATATTGTATTTTCGTATCATTGAACTCAAGCATGATTTGTTTCTTCTCTTCTTCAGATAACATATCAATATCAGATAATTTGACATCTGGATTTTCTACAATTGCTTTTACTATTTGAATAAAATGTTGAGCCAGTTGTTCAACTGTTTTTTCCTTATACAGTTTTGTGCAGTATTGAAGCCCAAATGCAATTTCTTCCTCTTTTTCTACTGCCACAAGACTCAGATCAAACTTGGCATGCTCTAATTTGCTTACCAAATCGAAAGGTTTGCATGTTAATTCGGCTAGTTCAAATGATTCTTCACCTATGTTTTGAAGGCTAAAGAGCGTATCAAATAATGGATTTCTGCTTAAGTCCCTTTGTATCTCTAGTTTTTCGATAAGCTCTTCAAATGGATAATCCTGATTCTCAAAAGCCGCTAGTGCATTCTGCTTTATTTCTGATACAAATGCTTTGAACGTCTTTTCTCCTTCCGGTTTATTTCTCATTGCTAACGTGTTGACAAACATCCCGACAATATTCTCAAGGTCAGTATGGGATCTACCCACAATCGGTGTCCCTACAATAATATCTTCTTGACCAGAATATTTGGAAAGAAGAACATTATATGCCGCAAGCAAAACCATATAAAGCGTTGTTCCCGTTTCCGTTGCTACCCTGTATAACCCATCCATAAGCTGCTTTCCGGTTCCAAATGTAAGTTGAGCACCATCAAAGCTTTGTTGCATCGGCCTTGGATAATCCGTCGGTATATCCAGAATCGGGCGTTCATCTGCGAAGACATTTACCCAGTATTCTTCTTGCTTTTTAAAGGCTTCTGACTGGAACCACTCATTTTGCCATACAGCGAAATCCTTGTATTGAATACGAAGTTCTGGTAAAGCATTACCTTGATATAGTTCTCCTAATTCTTTCATCAAAATATTGGAAGATATACCATCTGAGATAATATGATGCATATCAAATATAAGCACATGACGGTCTTCTTCCAATTTTAAAAGTTCCACACGAAGCAGCGGTGCAACACTTAAATCGAAAGGCTGAATGAACTCATCGATCATCTTCTCTACTTGTTCATTAGAAGCCACCTGATAGGACATATTGAAATCAACTTCCTCATGAATCTTCTGTACAGGCTTACCATTTATTATTTCAAAAGATGTTCGAAGGCTCTCATGTCGTTCTATCAATCTTTTAAATGCTGATTCCAAGCGTGTTCGCTCAAGTTTTCCTTCAATCAGCATGATGGAAGGCATATTGTAGCTAATTCCTACTCCATCAAATTGATTAACAATAAACATTCTCTTTTGTGCTGATGATACTGGATAATAGTCCTGTCCGCTAACCGGCTGAATAGCCATATATTGCTCTGTGTCCGTCTCCTCTATATATTTAGCCAGTCCTTGAATGGTAGGTGTTTCAAATAAGACACGCAGAGGAACTTCAGTCTGGCATTCTTTATGAACTTGCGAAATAACAGCCATAGCCTTCAATGAATGGCCACCTATTGTAAAGAAGTCATCGTGAATGCCAACACGCTGTAAACCCAATACATCTTTCCATATCTCTTCTAGTTTTCCCTCAAGCATGGTACGCGGAGCTACATATTCTGTTCCTATCGATATGGAACCATCGGGCTCTGGTAAAGATCGCTTATCAATTTTTCCATTAGCAGTAAGTGGCATTGCTTCGAGCGATACAAAATATGACGGAATCATTGCCGCAGGCAGATCATTTGCTAGATACGCACGCAGTTCAGCTACATTTACTTCTCCTTCGGTCACCATATACGCACATAAATATTTCTCTTTCATGTGATCTTCTCTTGCGATCACAGTTGCTTCTTTTATGCTATCATGTTTACGCAGTTGTGCTTCGATTTCTCCAAGCTCGATTCGAATCCCTCTGATTTTCACCTGATGGTCATTTCGACCAAGAAACTCAACATTCCCATCCGGCATCCATCTTGCCAAGTCGCCTGTTCGATACAGCTTTTCACCTGGAACAAAAGGATTAGGGACAAACTTTTCTGCTGTTAAGTCCGGTCTATTTAAATATCCACGGGCAACCCCGGCTCCTCCAATACATAATTCTCCAATTACACCTACAGGCTGAATCTGCAAATATTGATT
This sequence comes from Aneurinibacillus migulanus, assembly GCF_001274715.1. GTDB lineage: Bacteria > Bacillota > Bacilli > Aneurinibacillales > Aneurinibacillaceae > Aneurinibacillus > Aneurinibacillus migulanus. The sequence goes on from NZ_LGUG01000004.1 coordinate 3,309,654, forward strand.
CATAATATACATTTTCATGTTAGCGTACGGTTTTCCAATCGGTACAGTTCCTGTTACATGTAACGAAGAAAGCGGTTGTTCATAATAGCTAGAATCAATGCACGCTTCGGTTACTCCATAGCTATTCACAATACGTATAGTTGAACCAAAACGGGAAACCAAGGTTTTAAAGTCTTCCATCGAACAACTGTCCGATCCGACAATCAGAATCTGTAACTGGCTAATATCCAGCTTCTGTTCATAAATATACTCCATCAATGGAATCACTAGAGCAGGCGTTGCTTCAAAAATAGTAATGTCATATTTCTTAATAATGGCATATAAAGAAGCTGGGTCCATCTTTACTTCATTTGGACATACAATTAATTGCCCACCTGTAAGTAGTGCTCTGGCAAAATCACCTGCAGATACGTCAAAGGCAAAGCTAGCCATCTGAAGCAAACGGACCGGGAATGTATCTAACCGATAGGCATCTTTCCATGCCATTGCTACATTCACATAGCTTTGATGCTCAATCATCACACCTTTTGGCTTTCCGGTTGTACCAGAAGTGTAAATGATATAGGCTATATCCTGCGGACGAGCGATGGGTTCTAAATTTGAAGCTTCCTCATGAAGCCATTCTTCTTGGTCAAGATACAAAATGTCACCAGAAAACGCAATTTGCTGTGTCAACTTTTGTTGTGTTAACAAGAGCGCTGCACCACTATCTTCCATCATGTAGCTAATCCGTTCCTGAGGATAGTCTATATCGATAGGCACATATGCTCCTCCTGCTTTTAAAACCCCAAGCATTCCTACAATCATGTCGAGTGAGCGATCTACCATAATACCTACCATGCTATTAGGCTGTACTCCTTTTTGGCGCAGCACTCGTGCCAGCTGATTCGCTTTCGCATTAAGCTCCTGATAGGAAAGCTTTTCTCTTTCATCTATCACCGCTATATGATCTGGTGTTTTTTCAACCTGTTCTTCAAATAACTCATGGAATATTTTATTCGTAGCGTAGGTTGCATCTGTGCCATTAAAGTCATACAGGACACGCTGCTGTTCTTCTTCGGACAGCATATTAATTTCACATAACTTAATCTCAGGATTAATAACAATCTCCTGTAAAATATGCATAAAGTGTGTCGCTAATCGTTCTATCGTTTCTTTTTTAAACAGATTCGTGCAATAGTTAAAATAAAATTGAATGTCATCTTGCTTTTCTAAAATATCGAATGAAATATCAAATTTTGCAATCCAATACTGCATTTCATATGGGCTGAAGTTCAATCCCTCAATCCCTATCTCTACTTGTTCGTCAATATTGCTTAGGCTAAACATTGTATCAAATAATGGATTGCGACTTAAGTCGCGACGCACTTGCAGCTTCTCTATCAAATTTTCAAATGGATAGTCTTGATTTTCAAAAGCTTCTAAAGCATTTTGTTTTACTTCCAACAGGAATTCGTGGAAGGTGCGTACGGCTATAGGGGTATTTTTCAATGCAAGCGTATTGACAAACATCCCAACAATATTTTCCACATCTGCGTGAGATCGCCCGGCAATAGGCGTTCCTACTACAATTTCTTCCTGTCCCGAGTATTTGTGTAAAAGTACATTGTACGCCGCTAACAGAAGCATATACAAAGTCGTCCCTGTTTCTGCAGCCAGGCGTTTCAATTCTTCCGCAAGTTGCTTCCCTGCACTAAACGTGACAATATCTCCTTCAAAACTTTGAATTGTCGGTCTTGGATAATCAGTTGACAAATTTAAAACCGGAATATCCTCTGCAAAGGTGTTCAACCAATACGTTTTCTGTTTTTCAAGAGCGTCAGATTGAAACCATTCGTTTTGCCATACAGCAAAATCTTTATACTGAATATGCAGTTCAGCAAGCTCTTTTCCTTTATATAAGTCGGCAATTTCTTTTGTTATAATTTGCATTGATACACCATCTGAGATAATATGATGCATATCCATTAGGAATAAATAGCGATCCGATGCCAATTTAACAAGCCCTACGCGAAGCAGCGGAGCTATTTCAAGGTCAAATGGTTGAACAAAGCTTTCTACAATTTGCTCTATCTCATCTTCTTTCGCCTCCGAATAAGCAATCTGTAGCTCTACATTTTGATGTACACGCTGAACTGGTTCTCCATTAAGCGAATAGAAAGACGTTCGAAGCGCCTCATGTCGATTTACCAAACTTTTTATAGCGTATTCAAAGCGCTGATAATCCAGCTTTCCTTCTATAAACATTACATTAGGTACATTATAGGTAATGCCAGCCCCTTCAAATTCATAAAGGATGTACATCCTCTTTTGCGCAGATGATACTGGATAGTAATCCTGCGGGGTAACAGGTTGAATGGCCAGGTACATTCCTTTTTCTCCATCAGCAATGTATTGAGCTAATGCAGAGATCGTTGGTGTTTCAAATAACACTTTTAATGGCAATTCAACGTCGAACTCTTTATGTACCTGGGAAATCATTGTCATAGCTCTTAATGAATGACCACCTAATTCAAAGAAGTTATCCAGTACCCCGATTTTGTTTACCCCTAACACATTATGCCAAATCTCTGCCAGCTTCATTTCAATGTCGCTGCTAGGCGCTACATATTCGGTTGCTGTACCAAATTCACCATCTGGTTTTGGTAACGCGCTTCGATTTACTTTACCGTTCTGTGTAAGAGGCATTTGTTCAATCTGTACAAAATAGGCTGGAACCATGTAAACAGGCAACTCTTTAGCTATATATTCCCTCAGTTCAGATACCGTTACTTCTTCTTCCGGAACGTAATAAGCGCATAGAGCCTTTTGTCCATTATTATCCTCTACTACCATGATTACCGATTCTTTGACTTTTTTGTGCTTCACAAGAAGCGTTTCAATCTCTCCCGGTTCAATACGGTAGCCCCTGATTTTCACCTGCTGATCAATACGACCTAAATACTCAATTGTTCCATCAGGCAACCATCTTGCCAAATCCCCCGTGCGATACATTCTCTCACCAGGAGCGAATGGATTTGGGACAAACTTCTCTTCTGTTAATGCAGGCTGATTCATATATCCCCTGGCAACCCCATCCCCTCCTACACATAATTCTCCTGGTACACCCACCGGCTGAAGCTGGCCATACCGGTCCATGATATACACTGTTGAATTACTAATGGCCTTCCCTATCGGAATATTGTCATCATATTCTTTATCAATAAGAAAGCATGTAGAAAAAGTGGTGTTTTCTGTTGGGCCGTAACCGTTCCACATAGTCAGATTAGGGCATTTTCGCTTTACATTATTGATGTGTTTCGGAGACAAGGCATCTCCACCTACAATTAGGGAGCGAAGGCCAGCAAACATCTCTTCGGTTCCTTGTGACAATTGGTTAAATAACGGAGAAGTTAACCACATAATCGTAATTTGATTCGCTTGTAAAAATTTGTGTAGTTTCTCTGCATCTAATAGCACGTCTTTAGTAACAGGATACAATTCAGCTCCATGCAGCAATGAGCCAAAAACTTCAAATGTCAGTGCATCGAATCCAATTGCTCCGGTCTGTATTATACGATCGTCTTCGCGGACCTGAACATAATTTGTATTTTTCACAAGGCGAATCACATTTCGATGTTCTACCATAACACCTTTAGGCTTTCCTGTAGAACCAGAAGTGTACATGATGTAGGCTAAATCCCCGGCCTGGTTAACCGGAGCCAAATTGGAAGAATCCCCCTTGTACAAACTGTCTTCATCCAAAATAACACAATCAAATTCATCATGTACTAAAGATAAAAGATGCTGTTGGGTAAGCATAATGCGTACACCACAATCTTGTATCATGTACGAAATTCTATCCGCTGGGTACTCCGGATCAAGAGGTAAATAAGCTCCCCCTGCTTTAAGAATTCCCATGATACCCACGAGCATTTCAGGTGAACGCTCAACCAGCAATCCCACGATATTATCGGGTTGGACTCCTTTTTGCCGTAAGACTCTTGCGACCTGATTCGCTCTTTCGTTAAGTTCCCGATACGTTAATGTTTGGTCTTTCCATCCAACTGCAACATGGTCGGGCGTCTTCTCCACCTGTTCCTCAAATAATCCTTGAATTGTTTGCATATGTGGATATGTGGTTTTCGTATCGTTGAACTCGAATAAAATATGTTGTTTTTCTTCTTCAGACAATATCTCGATTTCTGATATTATAATCGTTGGGTTCCCAACAATTGCATGCAAGATCTGTAAAAAATGACCAGCCATTCTTTCAACTGTTTTATCCGTAAATAATTTAGTGCAATATTCTAGGCATAATAAAATCTCATTTTGTTCTTCGCTAACCTCTAATGTAAGATCAAATTTAGAATGTCTGCTATTTGGAACATATGGTGTAATCGTTATCTGTTCAACCTCAAAAGACTTTCTATCCGTATTTTGCAAAACAAACATCGTATCAAATAATGGATTTCTACTTAAATCTCTCTGTATACCCAACTTTTCGACAAGCGTATCAAATGGGTAATCTGGATTTTCATAGGCATGCAAAGCCGTTTGTTTTACATTTGCTAAAAAATCTTTAAAAGTATCCTCATTATTTAAACGACTTCTTATTGCTAATGTATTTACAAACATCCCCAGCATATTTTCCACATCAGCATGAGACCTACCAGCAATCGGTGTTCCTACAACGATGTCATCTTGCCCGGAATACTTCGATAAGAAAACATTATACGCAGCAAGTAAAACCATATATAGTGTTGTTCCTGTTTCTGTTGCCACCTTGTATAAATCATCCATAAGCTGCTTTCCTGTACTGAATGTAAATCTTTTACCATCAAAGCTTTGAATGGTTGGTCTTGGGTAATCGGTCGGTAGATTCAATACTGGAATCTCTTCTGCAAATACGTTCAGCCAGTAAGCTTCTTGTTTTTCAATAACATCCGATTGAAGCAAGCGATTATGCCAAACAGTAAAGTCTTTATATTGAATGCCTAACGTAGGAAGTTCCTTTTCTTTATACAAATCAGCAATTTCTTGAATCATGATCTGCATGGATACCCCATCCGAGATGATATGATGCATATCCATTATAAATAGATGACGTTCTGCCTCCAATTTAACAAGACCTACACGAAGTAACGGAGCAACTTCAAGAGCAAATGGTTGCATAAATTCCGCAATAATTCGCTCCACCTGATCTTCCGTTGACTCTGAATAAGCAATCTGCAGTTCTACATTTTGATGCACCCGCTGAACTGGTTCCCCATTAATTGAATGAAAGGAAGTACGCAGCGCTTCATGTCGCTCAACTAATTTTTTTACCGCTGCTTCCAATTGTCGGTAGTTCAATTTTCCATCTAGAAACATAACACCAGGTAAATTATAGGCCGTACCTGAACGATCAAATTCATTAAGAATAAACATTCTTTTTTGAACTGATGATACAGGATAGTACTCTTGTTCTGGTACAGGCTGAATGGCAACATAGCTTTCTTTCTTTGCCCCGTTTATATAATTAGAGATTTCCTGAATGGTTGGTGCTTCAAATAACAAACGTAGAGGAATGTCTACATTACACTCTTTGTTCATACGGGAAATAAGCGTAATGGCTTTAAGAGAATGCCCGCCTAACGAAAAGAAATTGTCTTGTATACCGATCTGAGAAATCCCAAGTACTTCTTCCCAGATTTTAGCCAATTTTTCTTCCAGCTCATTTGTAGGTACTACATATTTTGCGTTTGTATTCACAATCCCCTCTAGATTCGGAAGAGATTTTCTGTCTATTTTTCCGTTTGGTGTAAGCGGCAGCTGATCCAACGGAACAAAGAACGACGGGATCATATAATCAGGCAAAGCTTTCCCCAAATATTCTCGAAGCTCAGAGTCATTTACTTCTACTTCCATAACAACATAGGCACATAAATATTTTCCGCCTTTATCATCCGCTTTATCGATAACAACAGCTTCTTTTACACCCTTACAATTTAATAATTGTGCCTCGATCTCACCAAGCTCTATTCGATGCCCCCTAATTTTCACCTGATGATCGGCTCTTCCTAAAAATTCGATATTTCCGTCTGGCAACCACCTTGCTAAATCCCCTGTTCGGTACATCCGTTCGTTTGGCCTAAAGGGATCTGCAAAGAATTTTTCTGCCGTTAATTCTTGATTATTCAAATATCCTCTTCCAACATTTGCGCCCGAAATATATAACTCTCCTACAATTCCTTGTGGTTGTAGTTGTTGTTCTTGATCCAAAATATAAATCCATGTATTGGAGATAGGTTTTCCTATCGGTGGTAATTCAGGAATTTCAGCTTCAGGATTAATAGTATAGGTGGTAACAACATGCGTTTCTGATGGACCATAATGATTGTGTAAATGTACGTTATGTTCATGCAAATAACGTTTAAACTCATTGTTAACTACTAATTGTTCTCCTGCTGTGATAATATGTTTCACGCAAGTTGGAAAACGATTGATAAATTCTCTTTCATTGAAAATAAATTTTAGAAAAGCCACAGGAAAGGATAATACTTCAATATTTTCACGTTTTACTAAATCAAATAATTGCTCTACATCGCGTTGAGTTTCTTTCCTAATAAGATATAATTGCCCTCCAGACAAGAGCGTCGAAAAAATTTCTTGGTAACACACGTCAAAACTGCATGTTGTATACTGTAATACTTTGTCACTAAAGTTGATATTTGTTTTCTCGAAAGTAAAATGAAGCAGATTAACGATGTTTTTGTGCTCTAGCATAACCCCTTTTGGTTTACCTGTTGTTCCTGATGTATAAATAATATAAAACAAGTCCTCTGATTCATTAATATAATCTATTTCTTCAGTTAACTCGTGTGAAATACTTGGATCTTCAATTACTATCGTTTCTTTCGTAAAAGCAAATTTATCCTTTAAATGGCGTTGTGTAAGTACTAGCCGTACAGAATCTAACATATAGCCGATTCTTTCTTTTGGATATTCAGGATCAATAGGCACAAAAGCTCCACCAGCTTTTAAAATCCCTAAGATCCCAACAATCATTTCAACTGAACGCTCCATCATAATGCCTATGATGCTTTCTTTTTTTACGCCTTTTTCTCTTAAGAATCTGGCTAATTGATTAGATCTCTCATGCAGCTCTCTATAGGTCACTTTCTCATCTTCGAATACAACTGCCACATGCTCTGGTGTTTTTTCTACCTGTTCTGTAAATAACTGATGAATCGTCTTATCAGGATACTCTGTTATCGAATCATGCAGCTCTACCAATAAATGTTGTTTTTCTTGCTTTGTAAGCAGAGGAACGTCCTGTACTAACACATGTGGATTATTTGCCACGCATAAAGCCACTTCTTTCATGTGACCTTCAATTTTTTTTATGAAATCTATATCATAAACGGCTGCGTTATAATCGAGTCGGACACTAATTTCATCACGAGGTAAAACCATAACTGTCATATCATAATTAGTTGGTTCAAACATTTTGACATCACGAACTGTAAACCCTACTTTTTGCATGATACTATTCTTTTGCAATTCTTCTACTAAAGGATAATTTTCAATTACCATAATATGATCAATCAGATTCTGTTTTAATTCTGTATGATTTTGTATTTCATACAATGGAAAATACTCATGCTGTTGCGAGAAAAGGACGTTTTGATGAACAGTCTTTACTAATTCAATAAATGATTGATCTTTTTGCGTTTGGATACGTAATGGAAGAGTATTAATAAATAGTCCAACCATTTTCTCAATTCCCGATATTTCAGAAGGACGGCCTGATACAACAGAGCCATATACAACATCATTAGTGGAATTGTATTTTTGAAGTACAATCCCCCATATTGTTTGAAAAACAATATTTAGTGTTACTTGGCTTTGATTGGCAATACGAAGCAGCTGCTGGGTAAGCACTTTGTCAAACGCAAAACGAAACTGTGCTGGTTCATATGTAGTATTATTAATAGCTGCTTTCTTTTTAGGTAATGTTACTGATTGATCATAATTCATTAAATGTTCTTTCCAGTAGCGAAGAGCTTCCTGTTTATCTTGTTTTTCAAGCCACTTAATAAACTGCTTATATGGTTGCACCGCCTCTAACTGAAGAGGTTTCTTCTCTTTTAATGACAGATATATATTGAACAAGTCATTAAATATAATGTTGAAGCACCAACCATCCATTAAAATATGGTGGAAGCTCCAGATCATTTGGTAGTTAACCTTACCAGTTTGAAAAATAGCTACTCTCATCAAGGGATCTCTTGTTAAATCAAAGACTGTTTCCCCATCTTGATACTTATACTGCTCAATAGCCTGTTCTCTTTTTTCTTCATCTAAGGATGATATGTCTTTAAATTGAAGCTGAACAGGCCGTTCCTTTAGCACTACCTGAAGCGGTTGTTTAATTTTTTCATGTAAGAATGTTGTTCTAAACACATCGTATCTATCAATCAATATGTTCAAGCTTTCACTAAGCAGCTCCACATCCACGATACCTTCGATCGCGATAGACATTTGTACCAGGTGAGCATTTTTATCTTTATCAAGTAATGCGTGAAACAACATGCCTTCCTGCATGGGAGATAAACGATACATATCCTGAACATGTTCTTTTTTAAATGTACTCATGCTAGCACCTCATAATAATGAATTTTCAAAGCATTTATCATTAAAAAACCATGGATTTAGTTGGTTATATTTACGTTAATGAATCGGCCAACAAATCGAAAATATCATCCATCTCTTCTAATTCAAGTTCCTTGAAACTGAAATCACTTGGAGTTAACTCAGTATCTTCCTTCTGTACACAATGTTCAATGATGGCCAAAAGATGTTGCTTATAGCTCCGGCTCAATTGCTGAATGGTATCCTCCTTATACTGCTGTTCATTATAAGAAAAGGTGATGTGAAGCTTACCTTCTTCAATAAAACCATTAATATTGAGTACAAAATAACTTTCCCCTTCTGGGCTTAAATTATTTTTTCCATCTGGTCCTAATGAATTACCCATGCTATAAGGAGAACGAGTAAACAATTCAGTCTTCACGTCCGTATCGAACTGTCCTAAGTAGTTAAAGTTAATTTCCGGCTTTAATGTAAAGGGTAAAACAGGCCGTAAATATTCAGTTGTTAAATACTTAAAAATTTCATATCCGATTCCTTTGTTAGGTATTCTGCGTAAATTTTCTTTCATTAATTTGATTTGATAAGACAAATCATCCGATTTTTGCATATCAAGTACAACAGGATACTGGGAAGTAAACCAGCCTACCGTCCTTGCAATGTTCATCTGTTCCAGTATTTCTTCCCGTCCGTGTCCCTCTAAGTTAATTACAATTTTATCAATATCGGCCCATTCTTTGAGTGCAAAGCCAAGTGCCGTTAATAAAATATCATTAATTTCTGTTCGATACGCTTTATTTACATTTTTCAATAATTTTTCTGTCTCTTCTATTGTTAACTCCATTCCTACATAACGTATATTCTTTTGTTTATTGTTCATGGTGACATAATCTTTCTTAATTTGAACGTTCTCGGTATAATAATTCAAATGATGCCAATATTCAGCTTCTTCTAGGAATAATTCGCTGTTCGCATATTTTTCTAATTCAATAGACCAGTCCTTAAATGAATCTGTTTTCTCTGGTAAAGCAATCGTTTGCTGATGCATTGCTTGTTCATAAGCTGTGGCCAAATCCTCAAACAAAATCCTCCAAGAAATACCATCCACAACCAAATGATGAATAGCCATAAACAGGTGATCTCCATTCTGAGTATGAAACAGCGCTATCTTTACTAGAGGGCCTACTTCCAAGTTTATACTATTTTGTAATCGAGCAGATTCTTCACAAATCACCTGTTGCTCATTATCATTTGCAGTTAAATCAAAGGTATAAAAATCAAACAACGTACCTTCAAGCCCCCGATTTATCTGCACGATCTTTCCGTTATGATGTTTGTATATCATACGTAATGCATCATGATGCTCAACAATTTTATTAAATACCCTTAGCAAGATCTCTTTATCAAACCCATTTGGTCTATACAACATATACGATTGGTTCCAATGGTGCATATTTGTAAATTGTTGTTCAAAGAACCAATGCTGAATAGGTGTAAGTCCAATCTCACCTTCCACAATACCTTGCTCACTTCTTCTTTTACTATCTTTTATATAATGAACGAGTTGATCGATTGTTGGATACTTTAATAAATCTTTTGTTTCTAGCTTTAATTGGTAGGAATGCAGGCGAGCAGCAACCTGTATTGCTTTAATAGAATCTCCACCTAATGCATAGAAATTATCTTTAATACCGATTTTCTCAATACCTAATACATCCTGCCAGATAGTAACAAGCGTTTCCTCGATTTCATTTCGCGGCGCTTCATAGTCTACCCTCATCCCGAAAGTTAAATCAGGTTCCGGCAACTGCTTTCGATCAATCTTCCCATTTGATGTAAGCGGCATTTTGTCTAACTGGATAAAATAAGAAGGGATCATATACGTTGGCAGTTCTTCTGATGAGAATTGTCTTAACTGTTCTAGTGGTATATGCTTTTCCGATACAAAATAAGCGCACAAATACGGCTGTTCTTGGTGATCTTTATGCACACTTACTGCAGTTTCGCTAATATACATATGCTTTAGAAGAATAGACTCAACTTCTTCTAGTTCAACTCGGTGACCTCTAATCTTTACCTGGTTATCTATTCTTCCGAGATATTCAATATTTCCATCAGATAGCCATCTTGCCTGATCTCCTGTTTTATACAACTTCTCTCCTGGAACAAACGGGTTATCAACGAACTTCTGGGAAGTTAATTCCGGTCGCTTCCAATATCCCCTTGCTAACCCTTCTCCACCAATACACAATTCACCAGCTTCACCAACCGATTTTAATTGAAGATTTTCATCGACAATATAAATTTGTGTATTTTGAATTGGTGCTCCGATTGGAACTGAATGACCTATTGTTTCTTTGGTGGCTACCCATGTAGTCGCACAAATAGTTGTTTCCGTAGGGCCATAGGCATTTATGTAAGTTACTTTCTCCTTCCACTTGTTTACTAAGGAAGGCGAGGTAGCTGAGCCTGCTGTAATTAACGTTTGTATCGATAAAATACGTTCTGGATCAAGATGAACTACATAGGTAGGTGGTAACGTAATAACAGTGATTTCCTTTTGGTTAATGTATTGTTCAAACTTCACAAAATCATTGATTGTATCCTTCAGGATAATATACAGGCTAGCCCCCGTTAACAAAGCCATAAACATCTCCCATACAGATGCATCAAAAGAGATGCTGGCAAATTGACCAATTCTATCCTTTTCAGTCACGTTAAGACTATTTTCGAAAAATACCTTTAGATTACTTATTCCTTTATGCTCCAGCATTGTACCTTTTGGATTGCCTGTTGTACCAGAAGTATAAATAACATAAGCAAGATCGGTTGATTTACTTGGTACATGTAGATTAGTTCCTTCTCTAATTTTGATAGTATCTTCTTCAAAAATTTCCACTTGCCCATTAAATTGAATATTATGAATTAAATGAACCAAATGCTTCTGGGTAAGTAGCATTCTTGCCTGACTATCATCAAGAATATATTGAATTCTTTCCTTAGGATATTCAATATCAATCGGAACATATGCTCCACCTGCTTTTAAAACGGCTAATATGCCTATAAATAAATCGATAGATTTCTCCATCATAATTCCAACAAGAGTGTCTTTTCCAATCCCTTTTTCTATAAAAATCCGTGCTAGTTGATTGGCTTTCACATTAAGCTCATGGTAGGTAAGTTGCTCATTTTCACATACAATGGCTACATTGTTTGGTCTCTTACTAACCTGCTCTTCAAATAACTGATGGATCGTCTTATCACGTGGATACTCCGCTTTGGTGTTGTTCACAGCAAAGAGATACTGCTCCTCTTCATGCGTTCCATTTTTATTTTGAGCATGAATCAATATACTTTTAGAACTGTTTAACATATATACCCCCTGTAAAAAATAGTTATTTATATTTTAGGAGCTAATACTAAACGTAATTGTTTACACATGAACTCAATCATTTCATATTTGCTTTCGTAAAGAAAAAAATGATCACCTGGATACATACACACAGAAAATTCCCTCTTGGTTTGCTCTCTCCAGGCTTCTAATGATTGATAAGTAACACCATTATCATTTTTTCCTCCAAAAGCAGTGATTGGGCATTCAAAAGGCTCGTCGTTTTTGTACTGATAGGAGCCACACACAGAAAAATCAGCCCGAAGTCTTGGGAGTAATATACTCATCATCTCTGCGTCTTGTAATACTATCTCTGGAGTTCCATTCAATGAACGCAATTCTTGTATAAATTGTTCATCGGGAAGTAAATGATAGTCTTGTTTTGCACATGGGATTTGAGGTGCATGTCGCCCTGAAACAAACAAGTGAACCGGATTAACATTACTCTTTTGCCGTATTGTGCGAGCCAGTTCAAAACTTATTAATGCTCCCATGCTATGCCCCAAAAAAGCAAATGGAATATTTATTAATGGTTGTATTTCCTCAGCTACTATTTCTACTATCTGTTGTAAATTTGTTAGCGGAACTTCCGCCCCCCTATTTTCCCTTCCAGGTAATTGAATTGAACAAACTTCAATTTCCTTTGGAAAAAAATGACTCCATTCATAAAAGGCGGAAGCACCACCGCCTGCATATGGAATACAGAATAGCCTAAGCTTTGCAGCTGAGTTAACATTAGCATTAACAAACCATTTATTTACTTGTGAAATAAAAGTCACATTCACCTCTCCCTTTATTCATTTTTAATATCTAATTAATAAATTAAATCACGCAAAAATATATGTAAGAATAAATTGCTTATGAAGTGAATTCCGAATGGATAAATGTAGTATGTTTAAATCTTGAGGCAGCCAATTCTTTATTTTTCCTTGCTTATATAATATATAAGTAAAGTAATAATACTATCTTTCAAATTTAAATTTCGCTGGCTGAATTACACAGGATGGAAGAAAAATCACTTTAATACATTATTTACCTGATTCGAGTTAAGCTTATTCGATTTTACATTTTTTTTCAATACAGTAACTAAAAGTTATTATTTTCAGAAAATGTAGAATCTAGAAACAAATTACATAACTCTTGCACTTGCAATTTAGTAATAGACAAGTTCGTTACAGAAGAAAACAAAGAACAACAAGAACACTTGTAGCCCTCAAACAACTCTGGTTCATAAATAGTAACAGGTTCTTTTTTATTCTGTTTGTAAATTACAGTTTGTGTTTGATTCTTATCAATCCAAAATGAATTAATCGGTATGTACATACCTTTACCAATAGCTTTTATATAACTTTCTTTAATAGTCCAAAGCTCAAAAAAAGAAGAAACTTGACTATTTTGGGCTTTAGACTGCAACCATATATATTCATTTTCATGAAAAAATTGTTCTGCTATTTTAATGTCTATCTCCGAAATACGCTCGATATCAATTCCAACAGGATGATTTGAAATTGCACATACAACCCATTCATCAGAGTGGGAAATATTAAAATGAATATCGAAATCAACAAAAGGTTTTCCATATTCATTTTTCCTAAATAGAATGTTTTCATTAGGAATGTTTAATACTTGTATCAAATATTTTCTAATAAGCAATTCCCCTAAAAGAGAACGATAAGCATCTTTCACATTAACGTATCGAACAAACGCCTGCTGTTTTTCCTTACTCACATTTGATGACAAGAAGTTAAACACATGCCTATCGATTTCGTTTGGAACCTTTACAAATAACATTTCTATCATTTTTTGACCACCCATACCTTTGTAATACTCGCATAATATAAGTATTTAACTTAATTGTAACGATATAGGACTACTATAATATATTAATAAATCAAATATAGTTGATGCTTGTAAACCCTCAAGGCAGCTTACCTATAATAAATCCTACATTTTTCCTTATTTAATCATATTTCTTCAAGTGCTTATAGAACTCTATGCCCATCAAGTTAACAATAAAGAAGTGGCACAATAAATAACAAAAAAGGCTGTTCCTGTGAATAGGAAGCAGCCTTAACTATCCATTTTGCTGATTTTTCAAAAACATATATAGCTTAATAATGCAGAAATTGTATATTAAATTTTACTATTTATATTTCTCTTGTACTTTTCTAGGCAGACCATCAAGCTGAACTTCCTGCCAATTTGTCACTCCCCGGAAAGTTGCAACGTAAAGCTCAATATAGGCATGTTCTCTTAATTTTCGAGCCGTTGTGAACTTCAATTTCTTTTCATTTCCGTCCTTATCATAGGAAATTAAGTTATATTCATAGCGTTCATCGTCATTCTTCTTAACATCACCATTGTTAATTCGGGTATAATACATATCCTTTCCGGCCGGATCATCAGGCTTTAAAAATGCGTTGTTGCATCCATAAAGGGATGCAATCATAACAAACAGTAAAATAAACATAAAAATAAGAAGAAATGTTTTTCTCCTGCTATTTTTTATCATCGTCTTCTCCTTCTAAAAGAGCTAAATTATAATACTATGGTATAGTTACGCGACAACATCCGTCTTTTTAAGCCTGCGAATTCCACTTATACAAAACAGGACAATAAATAGTCCGTTCATCCCGTAAAACAAAACTTGCTCCATCGTTGCAAGACTATCTTGACTTAATACCCCCATACCGATAGTCAACAATGAATACGGGTAAAACATGCCCAAATGATTGACATATAATCCAAGTCCAATGAGGGTGGCACAAATGCTCACACCAACAGGTACAGCAAAGCTACGGATACGCATAGACAACCATAGTTGAATTCCGCCAATGGCAAGGGAGGCAACCCAACCTCTGAATATCCAACCAATTGTTTCAGAGGGAAAAGACGAGATTAGCCCTACCCATTTTCCGGCTACAAAATACAATGAGAGGAAGAAAGCCTGCGTTACACCAGACAGTAATCCAACCATCATCAATTTCGCAAGAAAAACATCCCGTATGGGAACAGGTGCGGTCAAAATGCTGTTCCAATTCTGATTTATGTGTTCAAATCGGCACAAAAATGCACAACAAATTCCAATCAATACTGGAAAAAAGAATTCTCCGTAGAATAAACCCACCTGCGTCCACAAGCTGTACCACTCATTTTGTAATATTCCTTTGTTAAACACATAATTGGCACAACCAATCAACACGCTAAATATAGGTAAAACAGCTAGCACAATCCATATATAGGAATGACGCAGTTTTATCCATTCAGAAGAAAACGTCCTAATTAACATACTATCATCCTCCTTTATACTTCTTTACGACAAACATAAAAATTTCCAACTGTATATAGCAATACACCAAACAGTAAAAGACCACCAACAAAAGGAAATGATAACCCTCGAGTTACATAAACTACGGACGAGTCGATATACCTCATTACAATCGGAGACAGCTCGTTATAATACGACCAGATAAAAAAATACCGCACCATACCCGGGAAAAGGCTAGCTGTTATTCCAATAAATCCACCCAACATTCCCAGACACAGGGCAAAGGCCTGGTTTGTTATAGCTAACGATATCCATTGTTGTAAGGCGATCACTGCCATGCTCGTTACTAGCGTCCCCATTGCAGTCTGTATCAACAATTCCCATGGGATTGGCGAAGTCACACTCTTACTCTGACAAAACACAACAGTTGCTACTAATTGTAGAACGATAACAAATAGTATCAGCAAGCACGCACACATGTATTTAGCTGCATAAATCTGTTCACGTTTAACCGATGCAGTCATGAGCATTTTCCATGTGTTTCCCTTGTGTTCCATGTCACAGATGCGAGACACGACTACCGCCGTCAAAATAGGCAAGAACAGGCCGTTCATCTGTGTTATAAAGGTGATAATTACCTCCCATGAAACAGCATCAGGATCACGGGACAAGGATATGCTCCCAGCCATAAAAGCCCAGAATAGTTCAATACAAAGTAAAAAAACTATCATAAGTAATATCTTTTTGTGGCGTATCTTGTAAAATTCCAATGCCGTGTATCTCATCACAAGCTACTCACCTTTCCTGTAAGTTCAAGAAAAATATCCTCCAGTTTTTTTCTTCGTTCCTCAATGCGGGTCACACCGATACCATAAGTTACTAGCAATTGGTTAATAGTTGCAATCTGCTCATCTGGTATATCTTCAAAGATAAGATAGTCATCTTGATGCATAGGCATAAACCGATTTTTCTGCAAAATCGACTTTGCCTCTGATATATTTTGTGTACGTAAAGCAATAGTGCGTTTGCTCCGGGCGCGGAGTGAATCCATACTATTTTGGAAAATAAGCTCACCATTATTGATAATACCGACCTTTGTAGCAATCTGGTCAATTTCAGATAGTAGATGGCTGGAGATAAGTACTGTCATCCCAAAACGTTGCGGCAAAGATTGAATCAATTCACGTATCTCCTGAATACCGGCGGGATCAAGACCGTTAGTAGGCTCATCCAATATTAATAACTTCGGAAACCCCATCAATGCCATTGCGATACCTAAACGTTGCTTCATACCCAACGAATACTGGCTAACCTTTTTACCTTTGTGAGATTCAAGGCGTACAATGCGCAAAGCCTCATCGACATTCCTATTCGGAACGTTAAGCAGGCGCTGCATTACCCTCATGTTCTCCAGTCCACTCAAATGTCCGTAGTATGAAGGAGACTCTATAAGGGAACCTGTATTTTCCAGAATACATAAACGATTAGCGCCGAATTCCTTGCCAAACATATTCACTCTGCCATCAGTAGGTTTGACCAAGCCTAACAGCATTTTCAGTGCAGTGGATTTGCCGGCTCCGTTAGGTCCGAGAAAACCGTAAATGTCTCCTTCATAGACCTTCAAATCCAGATCTTTGACTCTATATACACCGTCGTATTGCTTGGACAGCTTGTGGGTTGAAATCATTTCTGTCATATTACTCACACTCCTATTTATGTTTGCCAGTTACCCGCATTCAATAGTAATATACAATGATTACCTAACCTCAAGCTGAATGTAACCTTACAGCTACCTTAAATCGCTTTACTATGTTTAAAATACACCAAAAATCTTGTATAACTAAAAATGGGTGAGTATAATGACTGATTTAAAAAATAAAAAGATACTTATTGTTGATGATGAGTCAGATTTGCGTCAAATGATTGAAGTTTTTTTACGTAAAGAAGGCTATTCTCGCATTTATTTAGCTGAAAATTGCGCTGAAGCGATTGCACTATGTCATTCTGTCAAACCTGATATTGCCATACTAGATGTCATGCTTCCTGATGAAGATGGCTTTTCTCTGCTTGGCCGTATCCGGCAATTCTCCATGATGCCAGTGCTGTTCCTCTCTGCCCGTGGAGAAGATGAAGACCGTTTGATTGGTCTTGGCTTAGGCGCGGATGATTATGTAGTTAAGCCTTTTTTACCCCGAGAACTCATACTGCGCCTGACGGCAATTTTAAAACGTGTCTATGCACCGGCACAGCGCGAAAGTCTGCCTATATTTGACTTAATAGACTGCACGATTGATCTCGAAAGTGCGACGGTGTATAAAAACGTCAAAGAACAACCGCTGACCGCAAAAGAACATGCACTTCTTTTGAAGCTTTATGAAAGTAAAAACCGCATCATCACGAGTGACGCCCTCTGTCAAGCGATTTGGGGTGATGATGCATACGGTTACGAAAATACGTTGATGGTACACATCCGCCGTATCCGCGAAAAAATCGAAGTGAATCCGTCTCAGCCTCAAAGTCTACTTACGGTACGTGGTTTAGGATATAAGCTAATGGTTAAGGGGTAAAAATATGAGCAGTACATTACGTATCCTGCGGGGATTTGCTGGAGCAACAATATTAATCTCTATTCTGCTTTTATTCATAAATTTTATTGTGGGATTTATGATTACTGTACCACAAAGCAGTTTATCTTCCACAGGTTTGGTTAAAACGTTTGCTAACAAATTAGAAGGAAGTAACGGTGTGTATTCTCTTGATACACAAGTAGAAAAGCAGCTAAAGCACAACCACCTGTGGGCTATGTTAATTAATAACACTGGACAGGTGTCCTGGAGCTATGCTTTACCAGCTGAAATTCCGCAAACCTATTCACTGACAGAAGTTGCGAAGTTTTCGCGTTCGTTTCTAATGGATTATCCAGTGCTTGTCTGGGAACATCCTGACGGGTTAGTCGTAATAGGCTATCCAAAAGGCAGTTACGCAAAATACTATTTGATCTATCCGATTGACTTTGTCGCCTCAATTCCTCTACTTTTAGTCGGACTGCTCATCGGAAATATATTACTGGCATTATTGTTCTCTATGCTACTTGGTGGGCGGTTAATTACACCATTAAAATCATTGGTTAACGGTATTCATGCGCTTGCCCACGAACAGCCAGTCCACATTAAGCCAAAAGGTATTCTTAGTGAACTGGCTGAAAGCCTGAATCATGCCTCCGATACATTAAAGGCTAAAAATAAGATGCTAAAAACAAGGGACGAGGCCCGTTTCAATTGGATTGCTGGGATATCCCATGATATACGTACACCTCTCTCCATGGTTCTTGGCTACGCCAGTGATTTGGAAGAAAATCCGAATTTGCCACAAGAGCAGCAGAAGCAAGCTGCTATAATACGGCAACAGGGAGTTAAGTTACGCGAATTGGTTAAAGACCTCAACCTTGTATCTATGCTGGAGTATGAAATGCAGCCTCTTGTAAACAAACCAATGCGATTAGCTCCAATTGCGCGGCAAGTTGCTTCAGATTTTCTGAACAATGGATTGGATGAGAAATACAACATTCAATTGGACATCGAAGATGAAACCGTTACTGTTAACGGTGATGAAAAGTTATTGACACGGGCATTAACCAATTTAGTACAAAACAGCATTACTCACAACCCACAAGGATGTGAAATTCGTATACAAATTCCGCAAAGCAATATCGCTCAACAATTGTGCAGCATCATTGTATTTGACAACGGTCAAGGAATCTCACAGGACCAACTTAGCGATCTGATGGAACTCCCCTATTCTGATAAGCGAAAGCATCGCCTCAGTAATGGTCACGGACTGGGGCTCCCTATCGTGACACGTATTACGAAAGCACATGGAGGGCAGCTTGAACTGTTCAGTGATATTCAAGAGGGATTAACCGCAATTATTTATCTTCCAAAAAATATTGAGTCTCAAGTGTGTAGTCATAAATAAATCTTTACAATGGAAGTTTATAAGAGACAGGGAGGTTCCTCTTAAGGAACATCCCTGTTTTTTAGTGGGGTTGAACACTTCTTTATCACACAAACTGCAACGCTATTTATCTCCTGTTGCTCCTCAGAAACGTGCTAGAGTAGACCTACTCGTCTGGTTCACCGACGCAAATCGAATTTAAATGATGAACTAACACGCGGACGATCCGATCTTTATTGACACGCTGAGGTTCAAGCATCATATGTAACGCTAAACCATCGATTAACGCGTATAGCTTTTCAGCTTCAATTTCTTTATCAAGATTTTTTTGCAGTAAGTTAAACTGATCTAAATAGTCGATGATCTTTTGCATTCCGACAAAAATCCTGTCATGCTGGGCATCAAAAGTATCTTGCTTATGTCTGAAGTGGGCCGTGAAAGCAAACCAAACTTCCATCTCTGCCATCGTTTCATCATTTACTGGGACAATCTGAAGCATGATGTTTAATATTTTCTCTTTCGGAGGCAAGTCTTGCATAGCAATTTCAGTAATTCGAGCTGTCGCCTTTTCTTTAACAAGTTGCATTGCATAAACAAGTAGTTCATCTTGTGTTGAAAAATAATGACGCAGCGCACCTAATGATAGTCCCGCTTCTTTTGCAATTTTCCTTACGGTCGCTCCTTCCATTCCTTGTTCTAAAATAACTCGCCACGTTGCTTCTGCAATTTGTTTTCTTCTTTTTTCATGATCAATTAATTTAGGCATAAGTATATTTTATCAAGAAAAAAATTACGTCGCAATTTTATAATACAGTTGTACTATTTAAGAGAGGGTGTTACAATAATTTCAAATAATACAACTGTATTGAAAAGAGGTAGCGTTTTGAATTTTGTTGCATGGATGATTGTCGCATGTGAAATTGCATTTTGGGTTGTTATTATCATGGGATTAGTGACACGATACATGTTCAAGCTAAATAAACTAGGATTGTTTTTTTTAGCTTTAACCCCTGTAATTGATTTAATTTTATTAATCATAACGGGTATAGATTTATATCATGGGGCAACTGCAACACAAGCACATGCGATTGCTGCGGTCTATATCGGTACATCAATTGCTTTCGGAAAAAGTATGATTCACTGGGCAGATGAACGCTTTCAATATTATGTGACAAAGCAAGGTCCAAAACCGACTGAACGATTCGGCATGGAATATGCAAGGCATTATTTAAAAGGATGGGTAAGGCATGCACTTGCCTACCTTATTGGTGCTGGACTTTTAGCTGGGATGATTTATTTTATAAATGATCCGTCTCGGACTGGGGCATTAAGTGGAATTTTAAGGACTTGGACAATTGTTTTAGGTGTTGATTTCATTATTGCAATCAGCAATTTTATTTGGCCCAAAAAAATGAAAGTCTGAGACTGTATTGCTTCTGCAATGCAGTCTCTTTTCTTTTAACTATATACATCTGATTTGATACATCGACAAATTCTTGTGGTGAGAGATAAGAAAAGAAGGAAGGGCGGTGGGCGGGAACGGTCGGAAAAAGATACGTTTGCCTTTCTTCTGCTGGAGCGCAGGGCGCNATCGCCTCCTTCACGCTACCCTGTCAAAATATCAAGTGTAATTTATATAGATTTGTTCAGAACATAAAATACCAAAAAATTGCTATCTCCTTGCTGTTTTTATTTATTCCTTTGTATAGATTACAATCAAAACCTCCTATTTTGAAGCCGCAACTCTCATAAAACTTACATGCTTTAACATTCGTATTTTGTGTTTCTAACATTATTCCTCGCATATCATGAGCAATTGCCCAATGCTTTGCATGTTCAATTAATTTTCTGCCGATACCGTACCTTCTACAGTCTTTATCCACTTTTATATCTTCTATGTAGGCGTAATTGTTCCAGTTTCTACTTAGTATAATCTGACCAACCACTTGTTCCTCCATAAATGCAAGATACATAGTTTTGTCCGGATGATCGATATACTCCTGATAATCAACAGCATCTTCATCCTCGTTATAGCTTTTCTCATAACTTGGTATCTCTACAACCTGATACTCAATCTCATTATTGTATAAAGATAAAACAAGCATAGAATCAATCGTAAAGATATCATTTATTTTGATACTATCAATATGATCCGTTGTCGCTTCTTTTACAACAATATTCATGATTCTTCTCCTTAGGCAATAAGAGTCATCGTGCAACCCATTCAACCATATCCTCTGTCTCCAGGAAACAAGGACAGTTTAAAAAACGAGTGTTATTCTCATAGCCACCAGCATCTCCATTTGTGCTGGGATGAAGGCTTAGATAGATGTGCGCGGAAGCGACATTATTCTGAACCAATATCTTCTGATACTTTCGGGCATCTCCCCATAAGAAGTAGCGAATATCCTGGTTATTTTTTGTTATATATTGTAGGAGAGCTTCAAAGAAATGTTTCCATATTTGCAGATGGCTCCCTGATGCTTCGATTCCTCCTATTTGGCACGTATACGCTGTATTCAAAAAGAGTACCCCTTTTCTTTCCCAATCATCAAATGCTTGATTCGGAGGAAGAATCGGAAATGTGCCGGATTGAATATCGGCTCGAACCTCGGCAATACTTGCCCCCATATCTCGCTTCATATAGGTTTTATGCATAAGTTTAATGATATTTTTTAGCGAGCTATTTACTTTTTTATCAAACCAGTTGCTCACTCCATTGACTTCAAAGCTCCGACCTGTCGCAACACCTTCTTGGGGGTACGGATCTTTTCCTAAAATGATGACCTTCACGTTCGCTAGATTAACGGTCGCAAATCGCAGCACCAAATTCGGTGTCGGTGTAAATGGTTGTCCGATTGTGTTTTGGATATTAAGTAATTGCTGCTGAATATGTGCCTGCTGAAAGAAAGCCTCCCATGAGGGATGAATTTGAGTTGATGCTAAAAAGCTCAATGTTTGTAAACCAGTTGTTTGTTGTACCATATCCACAACTCCTTATTAGTTTGAATTTTTTATTACTGTCCTTTTTTATCTTGCTTTTTTATTAGGAAAAACGCAACGGTTATACCGCCTATCAGGCCATCGATCATATCAAACATCGTGTCATCATGATCGCGTCCTTGAGCGGTAAAATGAAACAATTTATCTCCGGCAAATTCAAGCAATTCCCAAAGACCCGCGACAGCAAGTGCAAACACAATAACGTAGAAACCGATAAAAGCTTTAGGGAGACGGCTTGATATTTCTTTTCCTACCATATATTCCATCACAAGCCATCCTCCATAACCGGTCCATACCCCTGACAGTAAATGAAGTACATCATCGAAATGCGCAACACTGTAAAAACCACCGAATGTACCAAGACCGATTGCTAAGAAGATAAATACATATACCATGCTGATAAAATAAGGTGGTAGAGGATGTCTCGATTTTGCCTGCCACACGGCCGCAGCCGCAAGAACAAAAATCGTCAATCCACCCATAAATACTTTTTGACTTTTCCCATCCAAAAACAACATAATACTCCAAATCGCAATTACACCTGCAAGCATCCACCAGGTAGCTTTTTCTATCTTGCGCGCCCGTGCCTCTCCATTTACCTTCATTGCACAATGCCTCCTTTATCCATCTTACCTTCCTTCTTTATTGCTGTATATAATGCCGGCGCTTATCTGTATAAATACCACCCTACTCGTAAATTATATGTACTCTAATTTACATTCGTAACATTATGAAAATACATAAAAACAGAGTCCAACTATCAGACTCTGTTTAGCATTAACTATCTATATACATCTCACTTTATAAATGTACATATTCTTGTGGTAGGAGGTAAGAAAAGAAGAACAATATCAGAGGTTGGAACAAACACGTCCGCCTTTTTTCTGCCGGGGCGCAGGGCGTATCCACCCTCTTCTTTCTCCATCCCTCCTACTTCCAACCACACTCCCCTGTCAAAATATCAAGTGTAATTTATATAGGTATCGAATATCTTCTTGCGTCATATTGTGTTTCCATCCTTCTATTTGAGCACAACCAGCTGAAATTGCACCTCATCTTCCGAAGGGTTATAGAATCGGTGAGGATTCTGTGAATTGAAAACAATAGAATCTCCTTCTTCTAACACAAAGCTAGAATTTTCGAACTCAACCGTTACCTTTCCCTTTAGGACGAAACAGATTTCCTTATCATCATGATGACTTATTCTCTCCATTGACGAATATTGTTTTGATTTTAAGGTCACAATTAATACTCTCAGTTCCCCATCTAACTCTTGTGGCGTTGCTAGCTCGTACATAGCTGCATGATCAGGATAAATGAGTTTTCGTCTCTCATGTTTCCGTACAATATGGCTTCTCTTTTCCTGTTCCTCAAAAAAATGTCCAACCGGGACGTTCAAAACTTCTGCTATTTTGACTAATGATGCGATGGACGGACTAGCAACATTTCTCTCTACTTGACTAACCAAGCTCGGAGAAAGCTCACACAATTTTGCCAGCTCCCTTACTGAATAGCTTTTTGACTCACGTAAATCTTTTATCTTCCTTCCGATATCCACATAAAATGCTCCTTTTTTTATCAGTTATATATGACAATATGTTTTATATTCAAATGAATTAAAAGAGAAGTATCAGTATGTCATTCAGTATATTCGTATTTTAAAGCTTCCACCTTCCTCTTTCAATAAAGGTTGTCATACTTAATGATTAAACTTCGGAGCACATTTATTATTCGGTTTCAATTTGCATGGAAATAATAAACCAATTTGCCGCATTTTTAATTCCTATCTGCCAAAGAAGCGCTATCATCTCTTCGTTCGAAAAATGTTGTTTTACGTTTTGAAGCAACTCTTCTGGTAAATTCCCATGGTATGCCATGATACGATCGGTAAGTTCTAGTGCTACCTTTTCCCTTTCAGTTAAATCCCCTTCCTTATTTTTTATCATTGCAAAATTTCTCTTTTTCTCATCCATAGCAATTCTTTGTACGCTTTGGCAATATTGGCACCCATTGTTTGCAGCTGCACGAAGACGAATGAGTTCCAAAAGTTCAGGTTCGAGGTACTCTCCAAGCCCCTTCTCCATTTGAGTAAACGCTTCCAATAGTATAGGAGCGTTTGCAAAAGCTCTTTGAAAGGGTTTTTCATCAATATTGATTAATGGTAATCGGGACATTTCTACTCCTCCTCTATGAATTAGAATTTTACAAGCACCTCAGAAAGAGGTTTTTTTGTAATATTAGGGACTTCACAGTCTGCTGCAGGATAGCCTACCGGCAAAACGATGAAAGGCATTTCGTTTTTTGGACGCTCTAGATAATCTCGCAAAAAAGCCATCGGACTTGGTGTGTAGGTTAATGTACATAATCCCGCATGATGCAACGCTCCCATCAGTATCCCTACAGCCATGCTTGCTCTCTCTAGGGCGAAATTATTCCTTTCATTTGTGTCATAAAAAGCAACGACCAAATGGGCTGCATCGGTAAGGTGTGGCTTTGATTCGTTTGTTCCCAATGGAGCCAGCGCTTCTCTCCATTCATCTGAAATTCTTTCTTGATACAATTTTACTTCTTCAATTTCTGCAAGCTCTCTTATTTTTTGTTTCTGTTCATTATTGCTTACAATAGCAAAACGATAAGGTTGCTCCCCACCAAATGGGTCAATAGCGACAGCACGCATTGCCTGATGGAGCAGATTAATATCAACGTTTTCCCTTGCATACTGTCTTACATTTCGCCGTTTTTTCATAAATTGAAAGTAGGATTCTATGGCTGCCAATTGTGTCTCATCGTTTACTATCAGAGTTTCACCCTCATTGGAAGCAGAGGATACACTATTCGAAAAAGAAGCATTCGAAATGACGATATCTGATAAAGGTTTCCCTGTACAGCCCAGAGCTTGATCCTTAGCATATCCAACAGCAAATAAAAGCAGTGGTTTTTCATTCTTGGGACGATGCAAAATTTGCTGTGATGCTGCGACAGGAGCATGAACCAGACAATCCAATCCCGCATGTTGTAAAGCAGCCAGGAAAAACCCTCCAGAAAGCGGTGTAGACTCCGGAACATAATAGTGTCGAACCTTTTTTAACGAACCGTCTGCTTGCTTTGCTAATCCATAATTAATTCTGAACAAGGCGACCAAATAAGGAGCGTCTTCTAAATACTGTTTATTCCCTGAATTTTCATCTTCAAGCTCGGCTGCTTTACGAATCTCTTTTTTAATCACCGGATCTTTAATCAAAACATACGTCCAAGGCTGTTGGTTTGCGCCAGAAGGGGCTCTGCCGGCTGTTTCTATTGCTTTTTCCACTAGTTTTTCGGATACCGGTCTATCAGAAAAGGAGCGTACAATTTTCCGTTTTTCCATTGTTTGCACATAATGTTCGACACGGGAAAATTGTTCATCAGCACTAACTCTTTCAAAGTTTAATTTAATATAACCATTACTTACTGCCATTTTTATTATCACACCTTTCTGAAATACTGAATTTTCGTACACATATATTATACATTCGTACAATGTATATGTACACTATGTAATGTAAATTTACAATTATTTGATGAACGATAGTGGTTCTAATTACTTGATACTCATCTTTTCGAATGGCTTCTTACTTAATTCATTAGTAAAAAAGCAGGCCAATAGCTTTATACACTACAGTGTATATTTGAGTTTATTTTCCCCCTTTTAAGAGTAAGAACTATAACGAAAATTTTAGAGTGCATATACAAGTCATATCTCCTATGATTTTTTGCATATTACACCGTATTATTTACAACAAACGACAAATCAACAGACGACTACAGGGGGCTAAGACAAGTGAATATGGAATTCGTTATTAAAGAGACTAGAAAAGAAAGAACCAAAAGACAGCAACGAGAAAAAACGAAGGCCCGGAAAGCAAAAGTAGCTGGAATTACGCTATCCGCCTTAGTTAGTACAGCAGAGCTTACTCTCGGAGCGAATGAAGCAATCGCGAAAAACAATACATATACCGTTTCAAAAAGAGATACTCTTTCTGAAATTGCGATGAACTATAAAACTTCGGTGGATAAACTGAAAAGGGCCAATCACTTACACACAGATACCATTTATACAGGGCAAAAGCTTGTGATTCCCTCTGATGAGAAAAAGAAGACTTCTACGACATCGGGAGTAAGAACGCAAAAAGAGTATGTCACATCAGGGATATATACCGCAGTAGCCGGTGACAGTCTGTGGGAAATTGCCCACCGGTTTGGCACTAGTGTAGAAAACTTAAAGGAAATCAATCATCTGAAGGATGATTTTATACTTATCGGTCAAAAATTGAAAATCCAGAGTGGGTTCTTGAAAACAAACGCTCGAATTACAGGTGCAGAAGACGGTTTCACCATTGAGGTTATAATCGAGAACAAGCCTTTATCTTTACGTGTTCCGTACGGCACTGCAGAAAAATTTCAGAGTATGTCCGGTAAAGAGGTTGCTATTGTATATAAAAACGGAAAGTCGCCAGCATTACTTTCCTATAAAGAACTGTAAAAAATACAGAAATAAAAAGGCTGGCTCGAAAAAGTCGTTTCTTTACGAACTTTTGAGCCAGCCTGTTTTTCTGTGCATTCTGGTTATTATCGGGTCGGTACCCGTGTCTCTGCAGCCAGATTCACCAGCCCGTTCCCTTCGGCCTGTGGTCCATATCCAAGCGGAATCGTACGCTTGCACAGCTGTGCATACAGCTCGTCCTCCGTCAGCGACCGCCCGAATTCCCGCTCGCAGCGGTTAATAATTAGCGCCATGGCACCTGCGATATGCGGTGTCGCCATCGATGTACCCGATAGTACACCATATTTACCTCCTGGATATGTGGATAAAATATCCACACCTGGTGCAACTACATCGACTTGATTGTTCGTATTGGAAAACTCGGCCAGCTTCCCTCGTAAATCAACCGCTCCTACTTGGATTACTTCATTATAAGAACCAGGATAAGAAAGCTCGGGCGTATCAGGATTGTTATCACCCTCGTTTCCTGCAGCGACAACGACCGGCACCTGCTGCCGCACAGCTTTGACAATTACCTCATGCAGTGCGGGTGCATCATCCGGGCCTCCGAGCGACATTGTAATAACACGGACACGTTCGCCATTTGGCCCCTTCCAGGCCAATGCATATTCAATTGCTTCGATAATCCACTGATAATCCCCACTTCCCTGTCCTGTCAACACCTTTAAAATCAGCAGACCCGCTTTCGGTGCAACACCAGCCACCCCTATATAGTTGTAAGCTGCGGCTACAGTGCCAGCTACATGTGTACCATGATAATGGTTATCTTCGTATTGATCCGGGTCACCATCATAATCAGTAGTGAAATTGCGGCCGCCTACAATATTTGGCGCAAGGTCCGGGTGGTCGGTCTGACAACCAGTGTCAAGCACCGCTATTACCACACCTTCTCCGTAACCAGCTTTCTCCCACTCACCTGGTGCTTGAATCATCTCGATACCCGGCGGTACTTCATTCGTCTGCTCCTTGATTTCATTTACGACGGTCGGAAATAAATACATCTTGCTCATTGTATCGTCTCCTCTCATATTTAACTATCATCGCTTACGGAACAAGACATGTGTGAACTCTGCTTCGCACTTTCGATGAACTCCCAAAATCCAGGAGTGGAGCTCGTATCAAAACGCCGAAGCGCTTTAACCATTGCCACCTTCACTTCCTGTTCGACATCATCGCGGTTACCGTACGGAATGCACCGACTCGATTTCTTGATTTTTGGTTCGAACAGATACAGAATCGTGCCAATTGCTTCCGGGTCGTTATCCCGTGCCAATCGCATCAATTCATACAACGTCGCCATCCGCTTCACCTCTTCCGCATTTCGTTCATCATATTCTGCACTTCTTCTGACAACTGCTGAAATCCCTTCTCTAGCCGAAGCAGCAGATAAAACGTCACCACAATTGGAAAACCGACATTGCGAATTAAATTAATCCATTCGCTCGGGTCCAACACCCTCACCCTCTCTATAGAATACGCGCAGAGCAGCCAGCGCCTTGCTGTACGATTTGGAGACAGATTGTTGGGAAATGCCGAGAACTTGTCCAATTTCTTCGTGCGTCAGATGATACAAGAAATACAGTTCCAAAATATCGAGCTGTCTTTTGGTCAGATGTGTGAGTGCCTGATACAGACCAGGATGAGAAACATGTTCGAGAAGTCGTTTTGCGTTACGTACCACGATGTCGATAACCTCTTCCCCTTTTCCGGAGAGTTGTGGTTCCTGGGCAATTCCTTCCAATTGTGGCACGTAGAACAATGTAGATGTGGATACATGATGGAGTCGCTTTTTTTCTCTCTGGTAGCAATCCCGGGAAACCCGCGAGATAAGTTTAGAGATGTAGTGGATGAGACGGATTTCGCTGAAGAATCGGTGGAATGCTTCGTCCAGCCGCTCGCGATGTCCGGGAGTAGGAAAACAAACGGCGTCAACAAACAGGCGGTAATATTCCGAACTGCTTAAAAAACTTTCTATGACGCGATTGGATAATTCATGCTGATGTTCTTGCAGAAATTCGTGGAATAAGGCTTCGAGATGGGGATGCGTTTCCTTGTGAATAAATGGATATTTATCCATATCACCCCTCCTTTACCCTATAAAGAAGGAAAAAATGCGATGCGTAACAACCTTACTTACTGGACTCTTGCATTTTTCCGTCCGATCCCAAAAATGGGCATACGGGTGGCGTAAAAGAATAAAATGTAACGATTACGAGGATAGTCTTAGATTTTTAAGCACTTCAACCAGAGGTTTTTGTGCCCATCCTTGTTCATAGGCATACAAAATGAGCTGCCCCATACAGTCCTTTCGAATACGACGTACCACATCTCCTAATGTGAGCGACGGCGAATGGCGTTTTCCTTTCGCCTGTTCAAGCGCAAGAAACGTATACGCCAGAAACTGAATCGTCCAAAATCGTTCGATCCCTTTGTGCGAAAGGTGCTGGTACTGATCGAAACCAAGCAACTCCTTAAAGTACCGATACCCAACTTCGATTTGCCAGCGTACGGCATAGTGGCGCAGGACGGTCACGACATCCAGGCTGGTATCCGTACACAGTAGGCAAAACGGTAGTTTTTTCGGGTCAAACTTGTCTTCCCAGGACAGAAACACACGCACATTTTCCATGTTGCTCAGCGGTCCTTCATACGCGTACACCTTATACGTCTGACCGTCTACGGTAACGGGGCAGAGGTCAGTCGGGCGAAGAATGGTGGACGCAAATGTGGACGTTTTGATTTTCATCCCAAACGGAGCGATCATTCGATTCGAGCGAAACGCACCAATGACATGAAATCCCTTTTTGGTACAGGCATCGATCAGCTTTTTACTGGTGTACCAGCTGTCGATCAGGACATATACGTGTTCATCTGGTGAAGAAGAATAGGTTTCAAGGAGTTCAATCGCCAGGTCATTTTTACTTTTGAACGGGACGTTTCGCTCTTTGCAGTCTTCCTTTCGAAAATAGGAACGAAAATCCCAGGCAACCGAGAGATCATCCGTTACCACATGAGCCGTCACGAGCGAATGAGACCAGACCGATTTTCCTTCTGAATGAGAATAATGAAAATCGAGACCCTCCATTTTCACAGTGGAACGTTCTTTTTTACATTGTGTGTCGTCTAGAATCAGGAACGTAATCGGACGTGTATCTCCCCATTTGGCACGCGTCTGGCGAATGGTTTCCATCAAATAGGAAAGCCGCTGCTTCGTAACGTATTGGGGGTTCCAAGGAGATTCCTGTAAAAAGCGAGTCATACAACTAAGGTCGCGATCATGGTTGGATGATCGTCGAATTTGGCTGATGTTGACTCGGCCCTCGCAAAGAATGATGCCATGAAGAAAAGCAAGCAAATGTCGGTGTTGTGGCTTCGATAAGAGTAAATTCAGCGCAAAAACAAACTTGACGATAGAAGAGTGAAAAGTTACCATAAAAGTGGACATTCTCCTTTTGAGTGGTTTTAGGTGTGGTAGCCCAAACTTCTATAAAAGGTCGGAATGTCCTTTTTTATTGCTCATTTTTCGACAAATTTTTTACAAGAGTCCAGTTACTTACAAAAACCGTTCCAAATGAATAGGTATATCCAACATAAGATCCGTGAAATGAACTAGAAAATAAGTGAAGTAAGACCTAGAAGAAAAGACATAACCATTCGCACACCGTTACCACTTAACAGAAAAGGAGAACAAGAACAAGAGCAAGAATACTGTGCTACACTTTACTTCTATTTTGTTTTCGCATTAAACATTCTTGTTCTTTTAGTATACCATAGAACATACTAAAAATGGAAATAACTATTTAGAAAAATCAATCTATTATAACCAAGACTTAGCTTTCATATTTATACAGAACATCTTTTTGGATTAACCTTCATTTTTATTTACATTCAGGAAGCAAATGTTCCACTCATATTCACAAAAAAACATAAGAGCGCTCCGTGTTTTCTCTTCGGTTAGCCTAGCGCCCTTTTTTTCTTTTCTTATTTTTTTGTTTCCGTATTTACGAGACAAGGATATCCTGCGAAAAATTGCTTCCGTCTATATTCGCTCCACCGCTTTTTGTAAGGTGTAACCGTCTTTATTAGATTATACAAATGCGCCACTACCGTAAAAATAAAAACAGCGATTCCAAATCCCTGAACCCATATCATAAAACTCCGCTCTCCTTACTTTGTTTTCTATTTATTATACTATTTTTATCGGAATTGTAAACTTACTTTTCATCACTTTTGTTGGACATATAAAAAGCCACCCTTTCTGTAAACATCACAGAAAGAATATCATTCTGTACTCCATATTGTATGTATCCAGTTAAAACAAACATAAAAACAATGAAAAGCAACAAAAAGCACATATTTTACACTGTTTTAATGCACGATTAACATTTTAGGTTTATATTTAATTTGAAGGAAAATTTCTACAAAAGTGAAAGAGAGGGAGAAAAATGAACAATAACAAAATTCAAGCTGTTGTTTTCGATTGGGCTGGTACAACGGTAGATTATGGTTGTATTGCACCTGTCGCTATTTTTATCGAAGTATTTAAGAAACGCGGCATCGAAATCACATTAGCAGAAGCTCGTGAGCCAATGGGGTTACAAAAGAGGGATCATATTGTTGCTATTTGTAATATGCCTCGCGTGGCTAATCTCTGGCACCAAAAATTCGATAGAAAACCTTTAGAATCTGAAATTGACGAAATGTATAATGATTTTGAAAATATGATTTTGAAAATATGATTTTCCAAATCTTATCTAACTATGCACAACCTATACCCGGCGTTCTCAATTTAATGGAAAGATTACGGGCGAAGGGCATAAAAATCGGATCTACAACTGGCTATACAAAAGATATGATAAAGATTGTCGCCGCTGAAGCAAAGAAACAAGGTTATGAGTCTGATTATCTCGTAACATCAGAAGATGTTCCTGGTGGCCGTCCTTATCCCTGGATGTGTTATGAAAACGCGATGCACTTAGGCGTTTATCCAATGAGCTCAATGATGAAAGTTGGAGACACTGTGATTGATATGCAGGATGGCCGTAATGCGGGAATGTGGACAGTCGGTGTCGTACTAGGTGGTAGTGAATTAGGCTTAACACAAGAAGAAGTAGAGGCAATGGAGCCGCAATTGCTAGAACAAAAAATGGAAGAAGTTCGCCAGCGACTTATCGCCGCTGGGGCACATTTTACAATTGATTCAATTGGTGATCTAGATAAAGTCATTGAAAAAATCGAAATGGGAGAAATCGTTTATCAATAGGAAGTCTTATAAGAAGCACCTCTTCTATATAAGTTACACTTAATATTTTGACAGGGTAGCGTGGTTGGAGGTGGGAGAGTGAGAGAAAGAAGAGATTGGATGCGCCCTGCGATCCGGCAGAAGAAAGGGCAGCGTGTCTTTTTCCGATCGTTCCCGCCCACCGCCCTTCCTTCTTTTCTTACCTTCCACCATAAACATTTGTCGATGCATCAAATCAGATGTATATATTCGGTAGGGTTTTTTAGACTATCAAAGAACGAGGTGCTTTTTATATTCCTTTGTTTCTTCTCACAATTTCCCATAGTTTCTTAGTAATTTTCCCATAATTTTTGTATATCATCGTTAGAGAAAACTCTATATAAATTACACTTGATATTTTGACAGAGGAATGTGGTTGGGAGGAGGAGATTCGGAATGCGCTCCAGCAGAAGAAAGGGCAGCGTGTCTTTTTCCGACCGTTCCCGCTCACCACCCTTCCTTCTTTTCTTCCCTCTCACCACAAGAATTTGTCGATGTATCAAATCAGATGTATATAGGAGCATTCCTGTAATGAATGAAAATGCGAGTGGATAAAAAAAGTACCTCCTGTTAACATACAGAGTGTCACGGCCGTGACCTCGAAATAACAGAGGAGGTACTCACCATGAATTATACACAAAATCAACGCATTTCTCAAATCACAGAATCTACCTTGATTATTGGCATAGATATCGCTAAATACAAACATGTAGCACGCGCACAAAACGATCGCGGTCTCATGTATGGGAAAGCTTTTTCTTTCCCAAGTATGCGTGAGGGATTCGAAGCGTTCTGTCACTGGATGAAAAACATAATGAGGGAACACGAAAAAACACAGCTTCTTGTCGGAATGGAACCAACCGGACACTACTGGATGACTTTAGCAGCATTCTTGCGAAGCCGCGGGATTCCGGTCGTGGTCGTTAATCCGATGCATGTAAAGAAGTCAAAAGAGCTGGATGATAATTCACCAACGAAGAACGATCCAAAAGATGCCCGTGTTATTGCGCAACTCGTCAAAGATGGGCGGTACTCTGCACCTTATTTCCCAACTGGTGTATATGCCGAATTACGGGAAGCTGTGAAAATACGAGACCACCTTTCCTGCGAGCTTCAGCGTACTCAAGCCAAGGTGCATAATTGGCTGGATCGCTATTTTCCTGAGTTTTTAACGGTATTTACAAGCTGGGAAGGCAAAGCGGCTTTTGAAACCCTCAAGCATTTTCCACTGCCTCAGGATCTTATCCAGGCAGGTGCCTTTGAAGTCTTGACGATATGGAAGAAAAACATCCAAAGAGGACTTCGTCCCAAACGTGCGGGGGAGCTTGTAGAACAAGCTAGGCATTCGATTGGCCTTCAAGAAGGTATGAAAATGGCAAGGTTGGAGCTAAAAACACTGCTTACAACCTATGAAACTCTACAGCAGCAGATAGAAGAAGTCATAAAAGAAATCGAAGATTTATTACGAGATATTCCAGGTGTACAGTACATTCTTACGATTCCAGGCATAGGAGTCGCTACCGTTGCGGGCTTTTTCGCAGAAGTTGGAGACTTGTCTAGATACCAGCATCCTCGTCAGATTCAGAAGTTAGCGGGTCTAAATCTTAAAGAAAATCGTTCAGGCAAGCATCGAGGAAAAACACGTATCACGAAACGAGGAAGACCACGGCTTCGCGCTCTTCTCTACAAAGCGATTCGACCCTTAGTTGCCAAAAATCCAGCATTTAAGGCGCTACACACGTACTATACAACTCGACAGGAGAATCCACTCCGTAAACAGCAATCGTTAATCGCCTTGTGCTGTCGCCTCCTCCGCATTATGTTTGTGCTAGCTCGTAAACAAATCGATTTTAATATGAACAAGATGATAAAAGACACCCCTTTATGTGGACAGAACCAATCTCTTGCCGCATAAACCGTACAGTTGCTTATTTTTTGAAGAACATTCGCACTTGATATCTTGATCAAAAACGAAGCACGGAGAAGCCGGAATTATTTTTTCCATGCGGGCACAGACCCTGAATAGGAGCATCTCTGGCCTCCACCTCATGGACAGGTTGAACGAAGGAAAGTAGGGACATATGATCCTGAGAGACATGGGAGGGTACACCACCATGAGTCCTGTGGAGATCCAATGTGCAACCATATTTTTCAAAAAAGGCCGTAGGTCTTTGATGGCCTACACCCCCTACTTCCAATATTTTAAAAAGTTTCAAATGTCTAACTGAAGCTTCGTTTATAAAAATCAAGATATTGTAAGAATACATGAGTATTCATAAGAAAAACTTTAATTCATAGAGGGAGGAAATCTTCATGCGAATAAACAAAAACTATGGGCTTTTGGCCTTAATATTTGTTCTTGTACTTCTTATTATTGCCGGTCAAATCAGACCAGCGGTAGCCGAATACGGGAACGGAGAGGAAATTAGTGAGTCTGAATATAAAAAATACATACAATTAGTTAAAGCAATCGATCCAGCTACAGGAGCAGCGCTTGAGGCAGGCGATAAAGATGCATTAACATATATTCTTCATTTTCAAATTATGAATCGGTATATCGCTGATCAAGTGAACGAAACAAACGATATAAAGAAAGAGGCAGAAAAGAGCTTTAGCCAGTTTGAAACAGCAATAAAACAACAGCTTGGTACTGGGGAGAATATAGATCAATACTATGCTGATAATAATATAACAAAAGATGCGGTAAAAGCTTTTTTCTTGGATCAAACAAAAATGATTTCTTACTTTTCAAAGGATATTCCAGATACGGAGAAAAGGAAAGAATATGAAGAAGGAAAAAAACAAGGCTTCTTTACACAGGCCGATGTACGTCATATCCTTATTAATACAGAAGAACGCTCTAAAGAAGAAGCGAAGAAAAAAGCGGAGGATCTTGTAGAGCAGCTGCGAGCCGGCTCCGATTTTGCTAAACTGGCAAAAGAAAATTCAGATGATGCGGGGAGCGTAGAAACCGGTGGACTATATCAATACAATGAAACACAACCGCTTGGACAAACGGTAGAAGCGTATCGCAATGCGGCTATGACGCTTCCACTAAATAAAATTAGCGAGCCGGTTGAAACGGAATACGGGTACCATATCATGCGAGTAGAAAAAAGAAGCGAACAGACATATGATGAGGTAAAAAAACAAATTGAAAGTTCGCTTGCATTGGACAAGGAAAACGAGTTCTTCACTTCAAAACTCCAAAAAATCATTAAAAAAGAAAATATCCCTGCTTTCATGATCAAAAAACAGCCACAACAACCAACTTCTGAACAGCCCGTACCTGATCAGACAGTGCCAGACAGTCAGTCGTAGTATACAAGGCAGTAAAAGAAAGTAATGCTGCGAAAAATCAAATTTGTGTTCTTAAGAAAAAGCCGGAGTTTGGCCCAATAAGGGCTAAACTCCGGCTTTTGTTTATTTTTAACCCTTGAGGGAAAGATAAAAGTGATTTTGTTCCCGTCTTGTGTTATTGCTTCCACATGAATGGAAGTCGAGCCCGGGGAATGAATCTGGTTTCCTACAACGCGGTAATTAGTTCTGCAAATTAAAAACCATAGAAGGTTTTTGAAGGTTATTGGAACGCAGGCGATACGCGACTACTTTCTTTTTGTACTGTTTGAATACATCAACGCGATCATTGTATCTATATACAAAAAACCTAACATCGTTTTTACCCCTCTTAGTATCAATGACCAATGGAGTCCCACTGTTCGTTGGAGGAAAATCATATTGTTCTAAAAATATCGCTTCGTTAAAATGATTAACAACTTGAATTTTGTCTTCACCTTCTAAGGGTTTTCCGTCGATGGTTACGGTGACAGTTGCCTCATTAAGTTTTGGATGCAATTCAAATTTGCTGAAAAACGAGTCCGCAACAGAGGTTGGAAGACACGTCACTATTAGTTTAATAGAACCCATAAGAATCAACGAAAGTATAAACCAGGTCGTCATATTTTATCATTTCCTTTACGTTCTAAAATAATATTATTACATCAAGGGTGTTGATTATCCAATACGATCCAGATTGGATAGCCACCACACCGTGCCCAAAACGGGCGTCGGTTCGTCTCCCGCACGGAAGCATGGAGGACCGCTTTTTGCCCTAAACCAGGCGGGACTGCAAAACATCTGGGTAGACGCGAAGAGGGAGACAGTTGCGGTCCTCTTTCGCCTGGTCGGGCAATCGCTCGGGAAGAGAGACAAAAGGTCTTGTTTGTGTCCCGTTGTGATGGTCTTTTCCCCTCTGAACAATCAACACCCTTGGTATCCATAGACGGATAGAAAAGAATGACGCGCACGGCGTGCGTCCCCTTTGTTTTTTACAGCAGAGCTACATAAGAGCAACTAGAGTTGTTGCCTGCGGTACCAGCTACGTTTTCTTTATCGTGTGGAACGTATGGCGCCAAGGAGGAAATCGACCGGCAACTGTCTCCCACTTTGAAACACCTAGATGTTTTGCCGGTCCGAACTTGGCGCCACAAAGTGGCCATGTCTCTTCCCTGTGAGAAAAAGACGGAGGAACACGCCGACGCATGCATCTTCTTTCTTCCACCTTATGGATAATCAACAGGTGTGTTATTACATAACTTATATTATCACAGTACATTTAGTTAATTTATGTGCATTATGTGAAACTTGATAAAGTTACGAGGAAGGGGCAACGGAACGCTTTTACGCAATCTCCTAGCGGAAGAAGACAAACAAGCGTGCATTTGCCCACAACTGTTCGAAGATACAGCTTCTTTGTCCCTTTTGTGGGCAAGTTGCTTGTCTCCTGAAGCGATCGGTTATCCCTCCCTGCGCAGCGTAACCAAGTGACATGCCCATCCCTTCTCCTATCCCTCATCACGTTTTGTCTTCTTTTCAAACGGTCAAGCACATTCTTTAATATTGAGCCCTTTTTTAATAATAAAGAGCAGTTAAAAAAAACACATGATCCAATTCATAAGTATGTGACTCATCCACTTTCCAAAGTTTTGCCTATATACATCTGATTTGATACATCGACAAATGTTTATGGTGGAAGGTAAGAAGGAAGGGCGGTGGCCTTTCTTCTGCCGGATCGCATTCCGAATCTCCTCCTTCCAACCACATTCCCTGTCAAAATATCAAGTGTAATTTATATAGAAACATTAACTAACGGGAGCTTCTTGTGAAAAAATACGGTTATCTTTTCATATGCAGCAACTGTCGATTCCAGACGATGCTGGATAATCAACACCCTTAAGAAAAAATATATTTATACGAGAAAACTATGAATAAATAGTCAATGGTACAAGCATGCAAATACTCCCTTTCATATACTAAAAACAAAAGGGGGTGATAATATGAAAAAGGCAACAATAGGACGAGTACAACGTAGGAGAAGAGTTGGCATCCGACAAGCTGTTCCAACTGTAAGTTTATTTGCTGACCCTAATTTTGCGGGAAGGAGATTAAGGTTTCGTGGAAATATCGGTGTACGTAACCTTCTAGATGCTTTTAACTTCAATGATGTCTTGTCAAGTTTCGAATTAGATGGTGATGATGTTACACTTGTATTATTTGAAAATGTTAACTACGGGGGTAGGCCGGTGGTATTTAGAACAGCAAGAGATGT
The DNA here is from genome assembly GCF_001274715.1 of Aneurinibacillus migulanus. Lineage (GTDB taxonomy): Bacteria > Bacillota > Bacilli > Aneurinibacillales > Aneurinibacillaceae > Aneurinibacillus > Aneurinibacillus migulanus. The sequence goes on from NZ_LGUG01000004.1 coordinate 3,347,315, forward strand.
GGCAAATCTAGGAGTTGCAAATTTAAATTTTGATAATATGACCTCTTCTTTTGTCATGGTCAACCGTTTGTTAACCGATGCCGAAATTACTGCAATTCAAGAAAATGCTAGAGCACCTAGAGGTGTTGCCGAAGTTTTGAGAAGAACTCGGCCTCGGAGGATAGTGAAAAAGAAGATAGTGAAAAGAAGAGTAAGATAGTTGGATTTTACTGTTTTCACAAAAGGTTATATTCTACTTCATAGGATATAGCCTTTTTCTTATCATTATAGTTAGAAAGCTAACCGTTTCACAGATACAGCTTCTTTGTCCCTTTTGGGGGCGAGCTCGCTTGTCTCTTGAAGCGGTCAGTTATACTTCCCTGCGCAGCGTAACCAAGTGACATGCTCATCCCTTCTCCTATCCCTCACCACATTTTGTCTTCTTTTCAAACGGTCAAGCACATTCTTTGATATTGAGCCTATATTATAATAACAAGAGTGTTGATTATCCAGTACCATCCAGAGTGTATAGTCACCACAACGAGCCCCAAACGGGCATCGGTTCGTCTCCCGTACAGAAGGTTATTGTGCTCGCTTTTTGCCCCGGTCAAGCGGGACAGCAAAACATCTGGGTAGACACGGAGAGGGAGACAGTTGCTGCCCTCTTTCGCTTGACCGGAGACAACCGCTCGGGAAGAGAGACGAAAGGAACCCTGTTCGTGCCCCGTTGTTAGTGTCTCTTCCTCTCTGAACAATCAACAGATGTGCTATAATAACTCATGTCTAAGAAAGGCGGCTGGCTATGTATTATAATCAATCATTCCCTCCATATTCCATGATGTCTCCCTCCTTCCCCTCCAATAATCAGTACATAATAAAAGTATCTGGAGAAGGATCGATCCCTACGACTCCTGACAGAGCCATTATCGTACTAGGTGCAATCACAGAATCCCCAAACATAAGCACAGCCCAAAAAGAAAATGCTGAAACTATGTCAAATATAATCAACTCACTTATGGAATTAGGGATTCCAAGGGAAAATTTGAAGACAGTGGAGTATAGAATAGATATACAATATGACTATGAAGATGGAAAACAGACCTTTCGCGGATATAAAGTCACCTATCTCCTCCAAATTACCATCGACAAAATCGATCAGACAGGGCTTGTCATTGATACGGCTGTCAAAAATGGCGCCAATTCTGTCTCAGACATCAAATTCACAGTCGCACATCCGAACGTATATTATAATCAAGCCCTGTCGCTGGCTATTAAAAATGCTGAGCAAAAAGCGGTTACCATAGCAAAAACGTTAGGGGCTACGCTACATCAAGTTCCAAACCAGGTTCAAGAAGTATCTGCTACCTCGGAACCCGTTCCCTATCAAACTGCCCTCTACGCAAAAAGTGTAGCTACTCCTATTCAACCAGGACAACTGGAGATTTCGGCTAAAATAACGGCCGAGTACTCTTATTACCAATAAAGAAAAAAACCTATCTGCCTTTAACCTGGGCTACTGAAAAAATACTCCTATCCGTATGAATTTCGATCAACACCGGTTTGCCAGAGCCAAGAGCCCTTTCTTCTGCCGGATCGCAGGGCGCATCCAACCTCTTCTTTTTCTGAATCACCTCCTTCCAACCACGCTACCCTGTCAAACTATCAAGTGTAATTTATATAGAAATTTCCCTCCCTCTCTTTCACTATAATTTCTTTATAAAAAAACTATTGATTCAAAATTTTCTTTTTTATATATTTATACATAACGAAATAAAAAACAGAAAAAAACATTCGTTTCGAAATTTTATATCGAATAAAACTTACATAAAGTACACTTTCTTTTGTAGCAACCTTTTATTAGGAATTAATGAAAACTTGGGAGTGAGGAACATGGTTTACAAGTATTCTGAACTGAATGAAATGCCGCCTATGGAGATTGATGATATCGATCGAAAAATCATTGGGCTTCTTCATGAAAATGGACGCATTTCTTACACCGATTTAGCTAAAGAAGTCGGGCTTTCCCGTGTAGCTGTTCAATCAAGAGTGAATGCGCTGATTGAGTCAGGTATTATTGAGCGTTTTACTGCGGTGATTAATCCCGCAAGAGTAGGAATTCAAATTTCTGCATTTTTCAATGTAGATGTAGAGCCGCGACATCTACATGAAGTAGCTGAGCAACTGGCAGCTGAAACATCGGTGACAAGCCTCTATCATATGACTGGCCCAAGCACCCTGCACATGCATGGTATGTTTGCAAACATGAAAGAGATGGAAGATTTCATGCAAAATACCTTGTATTCTATGCCAGGGATTGCGCGCGTGGAGTCACAAATGCTCATCAAACGCTACAAGAGTCGAATGGGAATGAAATTATAAAGAAGTATCTTGCATAGAAAGGTGGGGAAAAGGATGAGTCTGTCTTCGTATAAAGAAATTATCTTCGCTATGTTGCGTACAGGGATTCTTGGTTACGGTGGTGGCCCCTCTGTTATTCCATTAATTCAGCATGAGGCTGTTGTAAAATACAAGTGGATAAAAGAAGAGGAATTCGGAGAAATTTTAGCGTTGGCTAACGCGCTGCCAGGGCCCATTGCAACCAAGATGGCTGCTTATCTTGGTTATCATAAAAAAGGAACCATCGGCGCCATCATTGCTGTGCTTGCCCACATTCTGCCAACCAATATTGCTATTATTGCTTTACTCGGGACGTTGTACTCATTAAAGGATTCGCTCATTGTGGCTGGAATGGTGGCAGCCGTCCGGCCCGTTGTTGCCGTAATGCTCGGTTTAATGGCCTATGAATTTTTCGCAAAGGCGTGGAAAGGGCTAGGCAAGCTGCTTGGCCTCGGCTTTGGTCTGCTTGCCTTCCTCCTTCTTTCCGTTGTTGAGCTTCACCCCGCCATTGTCATTATTCTCTTTCTAGCCTATGGTACGTCTCACTTTGCTGTTGCTAACAAGATGGAAAGACGGAGACAACAGAAAGAGCATGAACATGAAAGGGGACTTCCTTTATGATTTTAATAAACCTGTGGGAATTATTCTGGGGTTTTTTTGTAGCCAACATACTTGGATATGGCGGAGGTCCGGCTTCTATTCCGCTTGCGCAAGAGGAAATCGTCAATCATTATGATTGGCAAACAACGGAACAGTTTGGCGATATGTTAGCGGTAAGCAATGCGCTCCCTGGACCCATTGCGACTAAAATTGCCGCCTTTATTGGTTATCAGGAAGCTGGCTGGCTGGGCGTGCTTGTCACGACTCTAGCAACAGTAGCACCATCAGCAATCGCTCTGATTGTTCTTTTAAAAATCCTAAATAAATATCGAAATTCTCCTGTTGTTAAAGGAATGACGCTTCTTGTGCAACCGGTTATTGCCGTTATGCTACTGTTGCTTACATATGATATGGGTTTTGTTTCTTATGAAAACATCGGGCTTTTACAATCGATTGGAATCGCGGCCATTGCCTTGCTTTGTATAACGAAATTGAAATTGCATCCGGCCCTTGTTATTGTTTTGGCGTTTGCATATGGCGGCCTTGTATTACCCCATGTTATGACATGATTACGAGAATTTATGACGTACTAACTCCAAAGTGGTTGGAGGTAAGAGAAAATATAAGGAAGAAATCAAAAGCATCCTGCGTGTGGGTTAAAAAGAGCTAGCGTGTCCTTTTCCATCCGCTCTCCCTTCGCCCTTCCTTCTTTTCTTACTTCCTATCACTCGGGTATATAGAACCGATTTTCTTATAACGGAGTTAGAAATCTTTTCTTTTGCCGGAAAATCGCCCATTCGATAAAGCCAATCTCCTTAAGCCGCCTACGAACTAATTCAAGATCTTCTCCGACCCTTTCCGGCGTGTGTGCATCTGACCCAAATGTAACTTTCACTCCGTAGTATAACGCGCGCTCCAGAATATCATCGGAAGGATACCACCCTCCGGCAGCCTTTGTTTTACCTGATGTATTCACTTCAATCGCAACATCGCATTCGGCGATAATCTGCAGCGTTTTTTCTACCGCTTCCGTCTGAATATCGGAAAAGGCAGGATAAAAGCCCTTCATGGCATCAATATGGCCCAGAATTTGAAACATGCCACTGCGGGCCGATTGTTCAATAAGTGAATAATATGTTTCTTTGCTTTTTACTTTTTGCTCATGGGTCAACCCATTCCAACGCTTCTTGTTGAAGATGCTTACTCCGTCTACTTTATGAACCGAACCAATAATATAATCGAATGGATACGGGGCGAAACAACGGCGGTAGGCCTCTACGTGTTCGGGAAAGAAGTCTGATTCTACGCCAAGCAGTACTTCGATCTTCCCGCTATACTCTTCCTTTAGCCGTAAAACTTCCGTTACATATTTGGGGAACTCGCTTTTCCCCATGGCGATGCCAGGAAAAGCCTGGTCTTCCTCGTATGTAAAATAAGGAGAATGATCTGCAATTCCAATAATAGTAAGCCCCTGGCTAATAGCTGCCTCAATATAGTCGCGAATCGGTTTCTTTGCATGACCACAGCGTTCGTGATGAGTATGAAAATCAAAGGTTAAAGGAGTCTTTAATTCATTCATTTGTGCTTCCCTCTCTCTGTTTCCTTTCATTAATACATTCTACATGGTGTCCCATAAAGAAATTGGATATGCGAAAATACGCCAATAAAATTGAATAAGAATTCTATTTCTCCGCCAAACTACGAGTGTATATTTTACTGAGGTGATACGGTTCATGACATACCTGAAAATAAAGGGCGTTTCCTTACACTATATGATTCAAGGAAAAGGAACGCCGCTTATTTTTATTCATCCCCCTGTACTCAGCAGCGTAAATTTCGCCTATCAGCTTAAGGAGCTCTCAAAGCATTTTACAGTTATTGCGTTTGACATACGAGGGCATGGTAAAAGCCAACCCTCTGCGCAAATGCTGACGTATTCGCTTATCGTTGAAGACATGAAAGAAATCATGGATCACCTTAACATAGAAAAAGCATTCGTGTGCGGCTATTCAACAGGCGGTTCCATTGCTCTTGAGTTTTTGCTGACGGCTCCCGAACGGGCATTAGGAGCCATTCTCGTTGGCGGGATCTCAGAAGTAAACAGCTGGTGGTTAAAAAATCTGATTTCTCTGGGAGCTACACTTGCCAGGTCCGGAGCGCTCTCCACACTGGCCTACTCCATTTCCTGGAGCAATTCCGATACGATGGCGATATTTCAAGAATTGTTGAAGGATGCCAAAAAAGCCGATAAAAGAAATGTGGAAGAGTACTATCGATATAGTTTAACGTATAACTGCACAAACCAGCTACGGACCATTCCTTTTCCCGTATTGTTGGTGTATGGAGCAGAAGATAAGCATTTCCATCCCTATGGAAGACTTATCCATAAAAATATAACTAATAGCGAATTTGTATTAATATCTAATGTAAAACATCAGATTCCAACAAAAGCGCATGATGAACTAAACGATCTAATTAAGAAGTTTGTGCATACTTAATTGCTACTACCTGTTTATTTTTTCAAGGTATTAGGAATAACAGGTTTGTTCATCCAATGTTCATCAGTTTGCACATGATTTTTCCTAACAAATTTTGCAGCAGAATAAATGAAATCATCATAATGAAATTCATCGGCAAGCCTGACGACAAAGCCTTCCTGTTCGCCGCCGAATACTGATTGTTTCGTATAACATTTTTTAATTGCTTCCTCATTCCATATTCCCTGGTACAGCACAGGCACCGTCTCGATCATATGTCTCTTTGCCCATGCTTCCGTCTCACTCCAGGCAAGACACATATTTCGTTCGTTCCAAATGGAAAATAACAAGAAATAGCTAGGCAGCTCTTGGTAATAAATAGAATGCTGGGCAAACATATTTTCTCCACATAGTCTCCATCCTTCTGGAATAGAACCACTCAACATACTATGAAACATTTTTATCCAGTGTCGTGAAGGATGATCCTTACTATCGATTGAGCGGGCATGTAAATAATCGCGGTACAAGGTCGTATTTTCTCCGTCCATCTTTTCTGTCACGACTACTTCTTTCCCTTCGAAATGCTGAACATGTTTCAGCACTTTGTCATCATGCGTATAACTCCTTGACCAGGGTAGATGAAACGTTCTCGGATATTTTACCCTCATGTCCTCGTTCCTCCTTTCTCTTGCACGCTTACTTTGCATATATATCCGCTTCCTTAAAGAAATAAAGCTTCCATAAGTATTCGTCACCTAAAAGCCGGTATATTTCCGACACAGCTTCCTGACCGCCGTAATTGATTTTCATGTGATATTGAATTAAATTAACTGCTTCGTGGATAAATTCTTCCGTAAATCCCAACTCATATAAAAAGTGACACGCGATTTGTGCAGATACATATTCATGACCGTAATATGAGTAATGGCCTTTTAGCTTTTTATATGCTTTGCAGAAAGGTTTTCCGATGTCATGAAACAAGGCAACTACTTGCATGACTTGTTTATCCTTTTCCGTATAGAAGGCATTGACGTACTCAAAAACGTGGTAGGTGTGTTTGCATAATGGATGCTGGTGATGCGGATTTTCTTGATTAAACTGATACATCTCCTTGAAAATCGGAATGTCTTTCAGAGACGCAAACAATTCGTCGTATGCGGGTTCTTTTTGCAGAAGTTTAACAAATTCGGTTTTACTTATGTTATAGAGAGCTTGTTCATGAAGGATATGAATTCGGTCCCAGCCCTCATTTACGATTGGAAAATGAAAGTTTTTGCGCATCTTTTCTAAAACAACATTCTCCACTTTCCGTTTTCGGTTTTGATTTCGTTGCAGGCAAATGGAATAAGGTACATCGAGATAATAACACTCTTTTTCAACACCATGGAACTTTTGCAAAGCTTTTATTCTCTTTTCCCGATCTAAATTAGTCGCATCAAGGATGACGGACCGTCCTTCCGCCAACGCTTTTTCGATCCGGCTATACACTTCATAAAAGACATGATTCGTATTTTTCTGCCGTGACTCATCCCCGAATAGCTCCTTGCGAATGGCATCTGTAGATACAATTACAGCCTTCTCTTTTTTAGCTATTTCATTTGCCTGACGGCTTTTTCCGCTACCGGAAATTCCGAGCATAAAAATTAGTTTATTCATATTCAATTCCCTCCTCCCGAATTATATTTGTAGCATAGACAAAAAAGCCTGCCAGGTATTTGAAAATAGCAACCGAGCAGACTTTGCATTCTATGTTATTCCTTTTCTGCTTTATACTATCACAATCAGTCGCGTAACTCTCTATAGTACGTATAGTATACAAGATTTTTCCTTTCTTTTCGAGTTAAAAAGAAAGCTGCCTCGGTAAAATGAGACAGCTTTTTTGAATGTTTCGGAAAAAATTATCTTTCCTTACTTTTAAATGCTTGTTCGTATACGTTCATCCCTTCTACCCTACCCGCTTCATGCTCTTTGTCATCCAATACACTATCATAATTCTCATTCAGCGATTGTACAGCTTCTGGGCTTCCTTGCTGTGTTTTCTGGTTGCCGGGATTGTTTCTATTCCGTTGTCTCGCAGCTTCATCCGGCTGATGAACGTTTTGTTTTTTCATATATTTGTCGTACCGATCGTCTATTTCCTCTGCTAGTTGACGGTAGAGTTTTGTTTCCTCTACAACAAGGTCTTGTGTCGTTTGAATACGTACTTCGTATTTTGCTGGCAAACGGTCAACTGCTTCTTTCTTTGGGTCTCTGGCCTCCATCTTTCCTTCTGTAAGGAGATGGGCAACTTCTTCTTCAAGCTTTTTCTTCTTATCCATTCCAATTCCTCCCCACACATGATTGTCTTTTCTTTACGATTCCCTGTTTTATATTACGTTAATCATACTTTTGCTGCTGAAGAAACTCACGAAGTTCGGCTATAATACTCTCTTTCTCTCTGTTGCTTTCCCATTCTTCTTCAATCGCTGCATACAGACGGTCACACTCTTCATTGGTAATCAGCTTCTCTTCTAAAAGCTGATCGAAGCATTTAAGCTTGCTCGCGGTACGTCGTACAATTTTCTCATAAGAGATACCTTGGGCCATCGCACGCTTATTGTACAATACATGGCCCGCCTCATGGGCAAGAATATCGAGAAAAAGATCCACACCTATTTTCTCAATATCCCCCAGAATATAAATAATGTGTCCACCGTTACGATACTCCGCCATCCCGTTTATTTTCTCATCATTATGAATAAAATACACTTCGCATTCAAAGCGGGTTTCTATCCATCGGGCGCACTTCTTCATGAATGCTTGCTTATCTCTTTCTTCCGAAGAGAGCATGGTATACACCTCTCTTTGTCGTTAATGAGGCAGTGTCGTATTCTCACGTTCATATTCATTAGGAGTCGGCGAATAAGAAACAAAGCCATCGCTATTTTTTTCATTCATACCCGTTTTTGTGTGCATTACGTTTTCCATAAGATAGGCAACGAAGATTTCATCCCTCACAAGCCAGGCAGCATGATTTCTCTTTATAAACCGTTCCGCTTCTTCAAAGGAGTCGAACGTGAGCGCCATGTTTGAACCGTTTTCTTCAATCATCCATTCTCCTTCGCTCAGCGGATAGATGAAAAACGTATCCTCCTGTCTGTTTTCGTATAAAGATCCATTATTGGAGCCTTTACAATTATATACATTTCGAAAGGCATCCGCTCTCACCGGTTCGATATGAAACGGTTCGGCAACATATAAGCGGTAGGCCTCCTCCGTTAACGAGCATCCCGCCGCTTTCGCATGGCCGCCACCACCAAAACGATGGGCAACGTCTGACACATCGATATGATCATGAATAGTTCGGAGACTGATTTTCTTTCCCCCTGCATTAATGATGGCAATATAATCAAGATGCTGGTTATCCTTTCCTAATTCGTTTCCCAGCTCTGAATGATAGGACTCCGCATGAACAATACCCGCACAGTGCTCTCCGATAAAGGTTTGAACCATTTCCCGCCGTTTTCTGCGGACGTATCGCTCAATTTTACTGTCTTCCATATCCAATATCTTTTGTTCGAAATCGTCAAACTTGAATGAGTCACCCATATTAATTTTTTGGATCATTCTCTCCTCAAATTCATCGATGGAAATCATAAAGAAAAGGTCATTTAAACGTTTGGCCTCGATATTTCCGTTCTTGTCCCATTCCCATGTATCATATTGGCGGACCAGCTCGACAAACTGACCTAATGCCTTAGAGGGTTCCATTAATTTATGCTGTATCAAATATTCATACAGCAGCGACGTTGCGGAAGCCAATCGCCCATCTTCATACTCAACTTGAACCATTCCCCAATCGTATTTGTTAAAATGAAGAGCGGTTTTATGGTGATCGATTAGTTTGACCTTCCCGCCTTTTTTGACGTGCTCATCAAGACGTTGTTCATTTTTTTCATTCACAGAGAGATCGGTAATAAAAAGGCAATCATCGCTTCGGCCTTTCTCTAGAAAGCGCTCGACCTGAAAATCCAGTCCCGCCACGGAATTATAGCGAATGTCTACGTTTTCTCCAAAGGCTAGTTTGGCAACAATTCCACATCCGACTCCATCCAAATCATTATGAGAATATAAACGATACATCGCTTTCCTCCTGTCCTTTTGTGTTAGTATGCGACATTGTGGAATGGGATAAACAAATCTGTTTAGCATGCGTTGTTGTACATAAAAAAGCCACAGCAGATATGTACAATCTGCTGTGGCTTCTAACGCTTTGCTTAAAATCCGAACACATCTGTTTCACATGCCCTTTTCCTTAAAAAAGGTTTCTTCAATCATACTCGCATCGAATTGAAGAACAGTGCCCAAGCCCAAAAATAGGGCGAACAAGTCCAAAAACCAATTTTTGTTCGTGCCCCTCGTAGCCAGACACTTAAACATTTCTTGAAACTGCATTGTTGCATCCGGAGCGACAACAGGCGCGGTTCCAAAATGCTTTAAAACAAGATCAAACTTAAGATGAACGGCTAACGATAGCATGTCTCTCAGAACTTCAACATACCCTTCCACGCTTTTTTCTTTGTAAAAATGTATGATTTTATTATGCAAGCTGGAAATAAACGATTCCGTGTCCATTTCTTGTGGCTCTATTGTATCTACCATTTTTTTTATGTTCATACAATCATCCTTTCCGACTTCTTTCCTCTACTGACTATGTACCTTTATAGCGATACATCGAATAATCGGCGCTGGCCTTGCGCATAGCATAACGAGCAGGTAACCCTCTGGCTACCCACCGTAACGCAGAAAGGATATTGGTTTCATCTTCAAACTGCTCGACAATCACAATCGTCTCTTCATTTATGTATTGTTGCAGCTCATCCCAACCCATAGCTGAATATACATCGGTTCCATATGTCTTTAAAGCTACAAAGTCGGCAAATTTAGGGTTTTCCATGCGTACAATCTTTTGAATTGCTTCTGCACACAAAGGATGGATGTGGGGATTTGGTTTCATATGATACGTAGGTTCCTTTTTTAGCATATTATTTTTCTACTTCTACTCTTACCCCATTAGGGAAAATCAGCACATACGAACCAAAGCGTAGCGGTTCCTTACAACAACGGCTTTTGAGTTTCTTGCGCTCCTTCTTCTCAAGCCCGACGAACGTCCCGCAGGCCGCACAGCTTGTCTCATAGCCCTCCTGCATAGCCAAAGCATATAGCGGCGCTCCAATGCGCTTGCATTCCTGCTTAAACACTTCATCCTCATCCCGAAATGGTTTCCCTTCTATGAACAAATGATAATGGGCGAGTTCATGCTTAAGCGTACCGATAACATGCTGGGCCCCGAATTGATTATATTGCCACATGCTTTGTACGATACGTATCGGCTTATGGATATGCTGGTTAAAAGCAAAGAAACCGGCCGCATTCTTCAATGACTTGTCCCATTCTATCGGCACTTTACATGGACGCCCATAGTAAGTAAGACTAAGCTGGTTCCCAAGCCAGGCAAGCTCTTTATGATCGCTCGTATCAATCGCCCTTACTGACTGTTCATGAAAGGAAGAATGATTTTGAAATGCTTTCGCTTTTTCTTTTGCTTGACGTTTGAGCCGATTCATCCAATCCATGGCTTCTTCGTAGGAAAGCCGGGATAATAAAGAGTCCGGCTTCTCCCCTAATTCTAAAATAAGGGAGTACAGGTACTTCATTATAAGTGCAGTAGGTTTATTATTGCTCATTCTTATTATTCTAGAAGATTTGTCCATTCCTGGCAATACAGCTTTCACCGGAAAAGGAGCATGTGGTATAATCAACAAACGAAATCAATCCACTAAAAATGAGGCTCAATGTATGTTAACTTTTGAAGAGAAATTAGCGATTATCGAATCGTTCCCGCAATTGCAACGAAAAAATGTGTCACTGGGACGAGTGAACTTTCATTACGAAGAAAGCGTATTTGACAAAAAAATAGTCGTTCACCACTTGCACCCGAACGGTAATGGCTTTGTCTACGCTGGCCGTCTGCCTGAATACGATTCAGATAATAAAGGAATGGTCAATATCCGTGACTATTCGGCAGATGCCCTACGCTCCTTAATTCAATCGTCTATCTATTCCCTCTCAGACCATACGGAGGCAGACGCAGAGTGCTCCACTGCTGAAGGTGAACGCTGGATTGGACCAGAAAAACACATACTTTTACTTGTACATGAAAACGATTTATGGAACGTGTATACAGGATTAAACCTGGAAGCATCTTTTGAATCACATGAAGAAGCGGAGCAGTACATGCAAGAAGAGGGATTTACACGCATGTAGGCGCGGCGGTAATCAAGCTAACAAAAATAAACGAAAGACAAAAAGCTGTCTCTGTAAATTGAGACAGCTTTTTGCTTGCTATTACTACATATGCCTATTCATATTTTTTAAACACTAATGACACATTATGACCACCAAAGCCTAAAGAATTACTCAAGACAGCCTGTATGTCCGTTTTTCTCGCCTCATTAGGCACATAATCCAAATCCACTTCTTCATCAGGTGTTTCATAATTAATGGTAGGAGGTAACACACCTTCTTTTATTGCCAGAATCGAAAATACCGCTTCAATCGCGCCTGCCGCTCCAAGCAAATGCCCTGTCATGGATTTAGTCGAGCTCACAGCTACCTGGTACGCATGCTCCCCGAATACAGACTTGATTGCCTGCGTTTCGTATAAATCATTGTAAAACGTACTTGTACCATGCGCGTTAATATACTGAATATCTTCCGGCTTTACTCCTGCATCATCGAGGGCCAATTTCATCGCTCTGGCTCCACCTTCCCCACCAGGCGCAGGCGTGGTAATATGATGGGCATCCGCAGTCGCGCCGTATCCTACAATCTCACCGTAAATGTTTGCCTTTCTACGTATAGCAGACTCAAGGCTTTCAAGAATTAAAATACCTGCTCCTTCTCCCATAACGAATCCATCCCGATTTTTATCAAACGGGCGGCTTGCTGTTTCCGGGTCTGGATTAAAGCTAAGTGCTGTCATACTGGAAAAACCCGCTAACGCCAAATCAGTAATGGGGGCCTCTGTACCACCTGCAATCATAATGTCGGCATCCCCACGTTGGATTACTTTAAAAGCATCTCCGATCGAATTCGCTCCAGATGCACAAGCGGTTACCGTACAAGCGTTAACCCCTTTTGCACCAGTCAAAATGGAGACCTGGCCCGAAGCCATGTCAGGAATCATCATCGGAATGAAAAACGGACTTACCCGTTTGTATCCTTTTTCCTCAAATCTTCTAAATTGCTCCTCATGCGTGTCCATTCCACCAATTCCACTACCAATCCAAACGCCAATGCGCTCCGCATCAACATTTTCCCCGACCTTAATGCCTGCATCGTGCACAGCTTCCAAAGAAGCGGCAACCGCAAATTGCGTAAATCGGTCCATTTTTCGTGCTTCTTTTTTATCTATATAGTTTGCAGGATCAAAATCCTTCGCTTCCCCCGCTACTTTTACCGGAAATTTCTCGGCATCCCTTCGTGTAAGCGGACCGATTCCTGAACGTCCCCCTACGATCCCGTCCCAAGTGGTTTTCACATCGTTTCCTAACGGGGTAATCATCCCGATTCCTGTAATAACAACGCGTTGCTTATTCATAATTATGTCTCCTCCTATCTTAAACTATTGCCCCCATCTTATAACGAGGCTTGCCCAGGTTAACCCGCCTCCAAAGCCGGCTAAGACCAATGTATCTCCATCGCTAATTCTTCTGGTTGTAACTTCATGATGCAGCGATAGTGGAATCGAAGCGGCAGAAGTATTACTATACCTGTCTACGGTTACAGAAATGCGATGGTCCTCAATCCCGAGCTTTTCTTGTGCCGCTTTAATAATTCGAATATTAGCTTGATGAGGAACGATCATATGAACATCATCTATGGTAACATTCGCTTGCTCCATTACATGTAAGATCGTTTTTGGAACTTGGCGAACAGCAAATTTATACACTTCTCGCCCGTTCATTTTCACCTTTTTATCTGTACGGAGATGTTGGCCGCCACTTCCATCGGCCCCCAGCTCAAAGGAGCGTATCCCTTTGTGTTCACTTACGGGACCAAGAACAACCGCTCCTGCTCCATCACCGAATAAAACAGCTGTGTTACGGTCATTCCAATCTACAATCTCAGAGAATTTTTCGGCGCCAATGACTAACACATAACGGTATGCGCCTGTTTCAATAAATTGTTTGGCTGTAACCATTCCATAGATGAAGCCGGAACAAGCAGCACCAATGTCCATTGCTCCTATGTTCCTCGCTCCTAGTTTATCTTGAACCAAACAGGCTGTAGAAGGAAACATATAATCGGGAGTTGCGGTTGCTACTAGAATTAAATCAATGTCTTCAACCGCCAACCCGGCATCTTTGATGGCTTTTTGCGCTGCAATCGTCGCCATATCGGATGTACTCTCATCCTCTGATGCGATATGCCTTCTCTCGATTCCTGTTCTTGTTCGAATCCATTCATCAGAAGTGTCCATTATCCTGGCCAAATCATCATTTGTTACAATGTTTTCAGGGACATGGACACCTAACCCTAGTACACCGACACGAATCATTTCTCTGGTCTCCCATCTTTATGCAGTCTCCATTTTCATAGCAACCAATTCTCCATTGTATGCTTTACGCATTTTTTAAAATAAACTATGTAATGTATAAACCCTCTACCTACTATACCTTTTCAGATAAAACACGTAAATAAATATAAAAATACTGACAATTTATTTTTTATTATTTATTCATTTATCACGAGAGCTTTATACTCTTTTTTTGAATAATAGATTGATATTTCATTTTATCATGCTGATTTGCTTCATGGATAAACTATTTATTCATCCTGCTCTTTTTCACAAAAATAACCCCCTCTCCAAATTTCGGAAAGGAGGTTATCATTCCAGGAGGAACCAATGGGATTAGGAAAGTCTTCGTTTATAAATGCGTGATCTTAATGTCCAATTTGCCATGGACGGCTTGGCTCTTTTTTATGACTATGACGATGATAGTGAGGCTTCATATCCAATTCCTGCTTACTCATCACCTTTGGTTCCGCCCCATACTCTATCCTCTTACGGATATTATGAGACATCATCATCAGACCCGGTGCAGAAAATACCCGTTCCGCCTGTTCATCACAGGTAGGACATTCCACCGGTAGCCCAGTCTCTTGCATAGTCAGCCATTTTTCAAAATCTCCGCATTCCCTACAACGATACTCATAGATGGGCATTTGTTTACACCTCTCCCCGGATTACTAACGCTTACTATTTCGGCTTGTGATTCTATTGACGATTCGGCTTTGGAAGAATATCCTTGTCAAAGATCGCCGTCGGTATCGCAACCGTGCAGCATGCATTCGGGACATCAACAATTCCGTTAATCCGACCTTCTACAGGGGCTGTTCCGAGAATCATATATGCCTGCTCTCCCGTGTAGCCTAACGTTTTCAAGTATTCAATCGCATTCAGGCAGGCGCGGCGGTAGGCAATATGGGCGTCAAGGTAATGGTTGTCCCCCGTAAATTCGTCAACGGAAATGCCTTCGAACACTAAATAATCGCTGTAATGCGGCTCAACCGGCCCCGGCTTAAACATTGGGTTGTTAATGACGTTATACCTCGACATCCCGCCTTTAATCACATCGACATGAAGATCAACCCACCCGGCCATTTCAATTCCGCCACAAAAAGTAATTTCCCCGTCACCCTGAGAAAAGTGAATATCACCGAGCGAGAGCTTGCCTCCTTTTACAAATACCGGAAAATAAATACGTGAGCCTTTAGACAGGTTTTTAATATCGCAGTTTCCGCCATTCTCCCTTGGTGGTACAGTCCGTGCGCCTTCCCTGGCAACCCTGTCGAATTCAGCTCCTTTTAGTGTACCAAGAACGGCACTATCAGGAGTCGGGAGATTGGCTAACGTCGGAACCCGATCCGGATTAGAATCGAATAGCTTTTTCTCCCTCTGATTCCACTTGGCTAGCATTTCATGGGAAGGAGCAGTTCCAATCAAACCTGGATGGATGATACCGGCGAATTTGACACCTGGAATATGACGGGAGGTCGTGTAAATTCCTTGAAAATCCCAGACAGATTTAAGCGCTTCTGGATAATGCTCAGTTAAGAAGCTCCCTCCGTTTTGCTTATCGAATACTCCATTAAATCCCCATTCCGCTCCCTGGATGGCACCGATATCAAGAATATCTACCACAAGGAGATCACCCGGCTCTACTCCATTCACCCAAATCGGTCCGCTTAGCACATGAACCCGATTCAAGTTTACATCACGAATGTCGGAAGGATCATCATTGTTGGAAATTTGTCCATCAGTCCAATCCTTACATTCAACACGGAAAATATCGCCTGGATTGACGGATACAGTGGCTGGGATATCCGGATGCCACCGATTATGTCCCGGTGTTTCTTGTTCATCCATCGGTTTGTTCAAGTCAATTCGGAATAATACTTCGGGCATGACAATCCCTCCTAAAAAGTTAGTAAACAGGTCTGCACAAACTAGAAACATCTGGAAATCACAAGGAGAAGCTACTATTTTATGACCTTATCTCTTACTATTAGACTCGACACCGTTTTATGCCTGAAGTTTATCCTTCTTTTTGAACATTCTTCATTTTTGACAATTGATTCAAAACGATACTTACAGCCATAGCATCATCTAAATAACCAATCGGAAATAGGTAATCAGGAATAACATCTACAGGTAAAATAAAATAAAATAGAGCGCTCCCCATTAAAGCAGATTCAACTAGTGTACACTTCTCATACCGAAACTTCTCATACATTTGCTTTAAATGACCAATAAATGGACCTATTCCATCCACTTTCCGGATTTTTGCCTCAAAATTTTTAAGAATCGATTCTTTCCCCTCTTCTGTTTGTGCATATTGTTTATAATTCACTAACAATTGTTCAACACGTGCTGTTGTATACTGTTGATCCAATAATTTAGCTGATTCAAGAAAATTTTGAATGACCTCAACAGAGTTGTGAATATCTGAATCCGCATTTTCCTGTCTCCATTCAATATTAAAACCAGCCGCTTCAAATAATTCTCCTGTAGGAACTCCAAGACATTCAGAAAATTTTTGTAAGTGTTGAAGGTTTGCTTTTTGTTTGCCATTTATGATTCGTGAAATCGTCGCTGTATCAATTCCTGAAAGTACACTAAGTTTACGCATTGACAGTGAACGTTCCTTCAATAATGTTTTTAACAGTAACCCAAGATGTATATTTCTTCTGTCTTCAAACATATCCTGTTCCTCCTTTTTATGTTAATGAGCATTGTAATTTTATCAACAGTATATGTAACGACTCCTGAATATTTGCAGCGTAATGAGTATTTCAATGTTACTACTTTGAAATGTCCCCCCCCAGTATTCCCAACAGACTAAAGCAAACTCATCTCATAAACGAAAAAGGCGTGAATGGGAACGATGATCCACTCGAACCAGAGATTCCAGTACACGCCTTATTAATACACTAGTAAACAACTCTCAAAAACTCATTCTTCTCTCCCTATACATTTCCAATTGTAGCTTGCGTAATTTTTCCCTGTTTACTTTCACCGCTTTCCTCTTCACCACATATACCTAAATGAATCTGTTTTCCTAAAAATGAATCTATATAGAATCCGTTTTTAAATATTTTACTTTTAACAGTTTTTTTCTTATGAAGTTGAGAACAAACAATACAATAATACATTTACACCCACCCCTTCATTAATTTAAATTCTCATCCTGTTAAAGCATAGTATGGGGAAATGCTTAAAAAAGTGCTTTTTAATACAAAAAAGTGTTGATGAAATTTCAACACTCCAACGTTTATTAGACTTTTCGTTGAATGTTTCTCAACAGTTTTTGTAAGGACAAACACAAATTCTCAACACCCTTAATACAATTACAGCAAACGAAGGGAGTGGAAATAAAATGGCGTGGTTAATTGTCTTAGGTTTTACTCTTGCATCGAGTATCGATAACTTAGGGGTAGGTATATCGTATGGTATTCGGGGAATTCGGATTAGTTGGCTTTCAAATCTGCTAATTGCGATTATCTGTTTTCTCTTCAGTGTAACTGGTATTTTGTTTGGACAGTGGCTTTCTCAGGTTTTACCCGGAATATTCCCCGTTCTGGCCGGGTCTTTCCTATTATTTATCATTGGCATCCGAATCATTTTATTAACAATCCCGCGTAAAAAGAAAATATCAAAAGTGGTTAAGGAGAATGAGTCACCTATCAACAGCATTAAACAGGTGCTAAAAGATCCTGAGAAAGCTGATATCGATAAATCCGGGGAAATTGGTTGGGGGGAAGCGATTATTCTCGGCATTGCGCTCTCTGCGAATGCTCTGACTAACGGATTGGGTGCAGGTTTGCTTGGTTTATCACCGCTTACTATATCCTTAGCGGCCGCAATTGGCAGCTTTCTAACCGTTTGGGCTGGTGTGGTTTTTGGTTATAAAGTATCCTCCATTCGTATTGGTTCTTTCACATTAGGTCAATTCGGCACAATCATAAGTGGTGTCATGCTTTTAGTAATTGCAGTGAATTTCCTGTTTTAAACGATGCCAGCATCGTTTCTTTGTAAAGTACTAGATAACTATTCAGAAACCAATCTATATACACCTGATTTGATACATTGACAAATTTTTATGGTGGGAGGTAAGAAAAGAAGAAAGGGCGGTGGGTGGGAGCGGTCGGAAAAAGACACGCTGGCTTTTCTTCTGCCGGATCGCAGGGCGCATCCAACCTCTTCTTTTTTCCGAATCCCCTCCTTCCAATCACGCTCCCTTGTTAAAATATCAAGTGTAATTTATATAGGTACATATTTAATCCTCCGATTTATCCCCTTTTACTAAGCGTTGATTGAGATTATACTCACCTATAATATTCTTCTAGCTTTTTTGATCCAATATTATTGCCCCTCTTATGAATACCCCCTCAAGGTTTTCATATACTCATACACTTCTTTTTTCGATAGGTTTACACGCTCTGAAACGGTCGATATCTTCATCCCTTGTCCAAGCATATCCGCTATTTTTACTTTCATCGTATTCTCATATTCTTTAGCGATAGTAAATAGTGGCTGCAATAAGGACTTCCAACTACTATTATCTGCATACGTATCTTTCTTTGAGATTGTCTTTACCAAATTTTCAACGTCCCTCTTACGAATGTTCGTACCATTCTGCTGGATAAACATATTGATACAGCATAAATGATCCAGAAACTCCAACATTGATTGTGCCAAATAAGAACCGCCTTCCCAATTCCCCATATCATGCATTAGCTTTGAAATCGAATAGCCAGCTTCAGTCACATCTGCAATAATCGGATCCCCACACATCGTTTCGTGGCCTATTACAATCCAATTCTCATCCCATAACGCCTCTCCCTTTATAAGTGAGTTGCCTTCCGGATCGATGCCATATCCTATTTGTGCTTCATCTAGTTCATTGATAGTACAAAGCTCCAGTGTGATGTATTCTCGTATTTTATTAATTTCATTGTTTAGTAATTCTAGATTTCTTCTCCTTCCCCTACATCTTATACTTCTCTTTCTTTTCTTTTGGCCCTTATTTTTTCCAACGCTCTTTTCGCGGCAAGCTTCCCATTATGCATTCCCGTTTCCGCGATCGTTCTTAGCTTATCTCTCGCCGGAACATATTGATGAAAACCGAGTATCTCGCAAGCCCGTTCCTGAACGTACATGTCCTCGTCATCCACATAGTGAAGCAACATATCAAGCGACTCGGACGGTGTTAACGCCATAATCGAGAATATATACTGGCATCGTATCTCTTCATCTATCTCTTTATATTCATCAAGTATTTTCTGAAGTGCTTGCACGGCCTGCAAATCCTCTTGCTTCTCCTTTATCGTACTGTCTGTAGAAGGATAGTCTTTCTTCAAATCATGCCAGTCGGCAGTATCATCTTCCTCTACTGCATGAATAAATGTATCTATACTTCGAAAAGCCGGGGAAAGATCAGTTTCCTCATGGTCTACATAGCATACTCTATATTTCAGCGGACCGGAGATGTATATAGCAACATAATTTGAGTGGTCATCTGTCCAAAACGGGCAAATATCCTTATATACATTATTCTCACGTAAATATGACAGAAGCTCTATGATTTCATCGCCATGCATCAATCGTAGAAAGAATTCATTTTCTGCTTGTTTTCTAGCATGGAGACGTAAGCATTCCATACTATTTTGCGGTAAATGTAATTGAAGGTTTTTATTAATTTCATCGATTCCCAAAAACATTGTCCCCCTTTATTTGTTTGTTTATCAACCGGAAAGCCTGCCAATCGCTTGAACAGACATCAAGTTGGCAGGCTTCGGGTGTTTGTTGTTATCGCTATACTTTTATTTGTTCTAGAATGTTCGGATCTTTTATCTTTGTATCATTAGCAAGTAACAGAACTTTAGATAAAATTTCTGCGGTCTTCGGATCTTCATCCATAAACGGCAGGAATAGCCTTCCTCTATGCTGGGAGTGCACAGGGATAATATGCAAGGCACCGCCTGCCTGTCTGTGAACGATACCGCTGCCCAGGTGAACTGTATATTCTCCAAGCTTTCCTGCGATATGTGCATGGGAGCCTTTTACTATTACATTTTCTATACCGAGCAGATCCAGTGTTTCTACCGCGATAGCTGCACGCATTTCGACGGTGGATAGACTAGCTTCTGGATCAACGCTTCCAGCATGTGCTACGCTTACTACCAAATCTACATCACGCATCACTTCCGAGAAGATAACTTTTGGTATATTCTCTACCGGTATCGGTTTGTAGGTTAGCCTATCAAAAAATTCGACTGTTTCAAGTGTGGGGGCTTCTACGTCAGCCGGAGAGAACCAGTCAGCCAATGCATACAGCCTGGCGATGATGTTTTCCTTGTAATATACTTTTTGCAGCCCCTCCTCATAGCTTACTGTCCATAGTCGTCCCTTGAGCAGCGCTACTGTCTTCTTAGGCTGAATTTGATGTCCCGCATACCGTCTAGATATTGTCGCTTCTGCAAGTTCATCCTCATTCGGCCTGTACAGCTCCCTAAATACTTGCTTAAACGGCTGTACGATTTGTCTTTCAAACAAATCCTTCTGGTATAAGCTCCATTGTCCGCTCTCATATAGGTGCACTGGATGGGCGATATAAAGCATGGCATCAGGTTCCGGCTCACAAAAGCTTCCAAATGGCGTCGTAAGGCGGCCATTTTCTAAATATCCAAGCGTGTCACCAGTCATAAATACGAGATGTTTGATAAGCGGAGCAATAACAGGGTTCTCCTGCAGGTTTACGAGCTCTTGTAATGTAAAGCCATTTTCGGCTTCCATTGCACGTTCAAGTGCCAATCTTGCCCGTGTATATTGATCCTTCAAGGATTTCTGGATGTCTCTTAGCTCCGTAACATACGTATTCTTTTTCAATTTTGTCGGAACACCCTTCAATTCCTTGCCGTTTTTTATTGCCTTAATCGATGCTTTTCCTTCCTCATTAATTTCTATATATAACTCAGTTCCCTCGATCACCTTTGGAGACAAATAGGGCATAATTTCTTTAATTTTTTGTGTCTCCATATTCCATGTAAGTCTTGTCACATCGCTGTAGCCTGCATTTCTTGCGAGATTTCCTAGTGCGATTGCTGCGGTTTTAGCTTCGCTTTCCCTTCTTTGTGCGCCGAACTGTTTGCTTTCTTTCAAAAATTCCTGAATGCATTCATACCTGCGCAACGTCTCCTTGAGCTTGTCTTTTTTTATTGGAATCAGACTATAGCACAGCAGATGATCTTTATTCCGTTTTTCTTTTATGGATTTTTTCATATCCGTAAGCTTTAGCTTTCCAAGAACCGCATCGGCAAATAGCTGTGAGCGCCTGTGGTTCGCCCCGCCAGAAATATACTTGGCCGCCTCATACAGCAGCTCAAAGCGTTTTTTGCCCAACGTCTTATACGCATCATTAAACCAATCTGTATCGAAAGCTCCATCATTAAAGTCTGCTGGTACGATAGGCGAATAATGGGCAACGATCGTCTCTTTCTGTGCCGAGAAGCCTTCATTCACATGGGCTTGGAAATACCACGCTGCACTTCTCAGTCCTTTCCAGCCCAGGTACTTTTCTACAATATCAATCCATTGCGGTGCATACATGGCTGCTTCTAGCAATCTTTTCTCCGATATGCTTCTACCCTTCAACAGCTTTTTCAATAACTTTTCGTCTTCATCCTGTTTCGGGTAGCATACCTTCAGCAAATGGCTGAAGATTTCTTTCTTGGTCGGGTTTTCGGAAATATAATTATATCCCCTTACAAAAGTCTCGCTATTCATACCGACCAATATGTCTACGAAATGGGTCATTCCTTCATATCGGACTATTTTTGAAGCCAGGGAGCTAACCTCAGTAGGCAGGTCACCTCTTTTTAATTCAATATCGAGAATCCGTTCCACCACAGTATGTTCGAATTCCTTCATGAAAGGAAAACTTTTCAAATGCTGATTTCCTCTGTAGCCTTCCCCTTCAGGTGTGGTAATCTGTCTGATGTTGTCTCCGCTGCTTTGTCTGCCCATCAATTCCTTATACATTTCATCGGTGTCGATAATGCCCTCATCGTACGCTCTAGCAAAATCAGTAAAAGAAAGTGAAAATTTATAGTAGGGTTCAAAGCTGGTATTTCTATAGTACGTATAGCGAATGTAGAATGATTCCTTGAAGCTTTCGGTATCATATACATTGTTATTCATCCAACTAAGCCAGAAGCTTATTTCATTCGCATCTGTCACATAGTCCTTACTGTACCAATAATATCTAGATTCATCCTGCTTGCTGTATGATTCCGTGAATTTATCCTGCGGAACGTGTAGGGTAATATACTTCATCATATCCAGAGCTGCCGCAAATACTTCCTGCTTTTCGAATTCTCCCATAAGTGCGCTTAATATGTTTTGAATATGGGTACGATAATCCAATGTTTCCAAAAAGGCGCATATGCTTGTCACCTTTTGCATAGGGAAAACATTATGTAGAAGCGTATCGAACCACGGCTCACGTTCGATATCCTCCTCGATCTGTTCATAAAATTGCAACTCCAGCAGTTGACGATAGCCCAGGTTATGATCTTTAAGAAACCCCCGCCAAATGTCCGGCAACGGATAATTATCGATCGCTCTTACTTCCTCATCTTCTGCCCGGTTCCTTTTTATCGTCTGTATGCTATAGGAAGCACCGAGTACAACTTTTGAGCGGCTTCCATCATACATCTCGACCTCATACTCATAATCCCTATGCTGATAGATGAGATGGTATAGGTCCGTGTAGAGCGTTTTTACTTCATCCTCTGTCAGCGTGAAAATATGCTCCGGCGAGAAATCTTTTGTAACGGTAAGCGGCGGAACCATCACCTCGGCTGAAGGATTATAAAGTCCGAAGCCATTCTCCTTGCTGTATTCCGGCTTATCGGTTGCCAGCAATTTTTCAATAAGCACCTGCTCCTTTTCAGTCGAATGCTTCACCTGCTTAATAAGCTCCAGACATGCATCATAGATGGATGCGAAGCTCTCCTTCTTTTCAATGCTGGAGATAATATCGAGCGCTGCCAAACGCTTTTGTTCGTTTTTATCAGCTATAAGTCTCGATGTAACGTCAAATAGTGCATCGGCATCAAGCTTCAGCAATAGCTTTATACTGGCCTGCCGAACGGTACCCGTTTTCAGAGACAGGAGCTTTTCTACGTTTGAAAACTCAGCCGGAGACAATGTCAGTGAATCAATATGCTTCAATGCACTTTCGCGATTGGGCATACTCTTATCACTTAGGGAAGCGAATAGAAATGCTCTTTGTTTTTCAGTTTTCGGTCTTGCAACAAAATTACACAGCACATTATACCTTGTATCCGCGCTCATCTTATCTGTATAATCCAAAAGCTCGTCCGTTAGTGTATCATTCATATCATAGCCAACTATGTACAGCATTTTTTGTGTGAAAAAGTCCTCTGTTAGCGTTACATCTATCCAAGGAAATACGCTTTCCTTAAAGGTTATTTCCTTCTTAGGCATCCGGTCTACTATGCGTTTTAATTCGTCAAATTGAATTTTCCTCTCAGCAATGTCAGCCGGCAGGCTCGTTTTATGTCCTGCCTTTGCATAGCCTTCCTCACTATACTGGTAAAGGGATAATGTAGGATAGTTTACCAGTATCCAGTAAAGGACCTCTTCATCCGTTTCATTTAAATATGTATGGGACAGATCATACATAAAATCTGAATAGCCGCTTTCATTTAGAAAATACAGTCCTACCAGCTTTTTATGCTTTTCTTTCCCCGCCATGAATCGTTCGATAATCGGCTTTGTATCTTTGATTTCTCTGACAGCTATCGCCCATAGCGCCATATAAATGTGCATACTGTCTCTGCTGTTTATACATTCCTCTAAAAACGTGTGATCGGTCAAGCATCTATAACCTGTCTCTATACATTTTTTAGCAACAGCAGGCTTCTGGGCCTCAATGCCAAGACCGGTCCACACATCCAGCGCCCTCACTACAGAGCTATATCTAATCAAATCATGATCGATGATAATTTTGAGCATATATAGAAAAGCATCCATGCTTGCTTCATCAATTTTTTCTACGATGCTTTGGCGTAGTCCTTCCTGAAGCCTCGCTGCTATAAGAAGTTCTCCTATCATCGTATGAGCAACACGATTTTGACTCATCAATAATCCTATAATCATAGAGTGTGACAACAGGGCCGCATTGTTGTCGCTATAGATAATATTTCTGAGCGCCTCAATTACTTCCGAATTGTTATCATCGATTTCAACTGCAATCAAATCTGGCAATACATAATAGTTAATCTCATAGTTTTGTACTGTGAGATAGTCCAACAGAGAAAAATCGTATTCGTACAGATGAAGTACCATACGCAACTTGTCGAGATTTTTATCCAAATAAATGCTTATATCTTGTTTTGTTCTAAAGCTTCGTCTGTAATAGCCCTGGGCATACGAATAGTCCGAAGCCCGATCCCAGATTTTTTTGAATTTCACTGCCAGTTCCTCGCCAAACAAAGCAAGTAAAGCGTTAAAACGGCTGCCGGAAAATATATCTGCAATGGTAGTAGGCTCTGTTTTTATGAGCAGGCTTTTCAGATGTTGCGTTTTTTCCATTCTGTCCGCATATGTACACGTAGCAAAGTCCAATATGCTTACAGCTATATCCCTTTCACTGCCACTTAATGAACGGGCTGTAGCATACAGATTTTCAAAGTAATTTTCCTTTTTATCCGGTTTCATTATGCTCCTCCTCTACCACATTCTTCCCGCAAGCATTGTTAACTTGATAAACACTAGCCGGTCATTTTCCTGTACAGTTAGCTTCGTATCCAAAGATTCAATTTCCTGTTTATTTATGAGTACCTTATACAATCCGTCTTCAAAGGCGAGCAAGGCCCGCTCGACTGCCTTTTGCTCATCCTCTTTCGTGGCGTTGTGCTTCTCTGCAAATCCAACCTTGCCCAGTGCCGCTTTACTCTCCAGTTCTTCTTCAGTGAGGTACATGAAAATCGCATGTTCACCAAGGCTATCATTGAATTCCTTTACGCTTGCTATCACGATTTCTGTTATCAATTGACGTAGCGTTTCCGGTGAGCTAGCTAACTCTATCTCTTTTTCACCGATATAGCTCTTCCTTTTTCCGAGCTGCTTGACTGTAGCATACACTCTCATACTCCCACCCCGATTCTACGTTTCTTTAAATGGTACCGCTCCTATATAAAACATTCTTACGCCATCGATTGTTACATCGAAAACATGCCCATTGTACGCGAAATCATAAATTAAAACAGTTGTATTCATTTTATATAACAGCTTGTCGTCAATACGGTTTAATAATGCCGGTAATATACTTTCCCAGTAAGAATGTCCTGTAATAAGGTCCGTAAGGAAGGATGTGGATTCCCTGAATGAGACTTCGACAAAGTCTTCATCAATGTACGTATCATCCATGCTGCTAGCCCGCACAAACTCAGGAGCCAATGCATTGCCATCTTCATCATACACATATTCCATAAGCGATTCTGCTTTTTCCTGCTCGTCCGCTATGCCAACCCATATTGAAACCATTTGAATTTCTTCCATTCGTTCATCCTTCCTCTCTCATTCTTATCAGCTCGAATAAAGAGACAGATAGGTGTTATCGAATTTTCGATTCAGCAAATCCTCCCGACGGATAAAAAAGTGGATGACACCGCAATCCCACCAGCAGAACCCTACAGGATCACTCGAATCAACTTCAAGCAGCATAACCATCTCATTAATCTCTTGCTGTGCCTTCTCCTTATCTCCGTTAAAATGCTGAACAAGTTTATCGATTTCCTCTTCCTTGTAGCTGTATTCCTCTCCGGCAACGATCATTAAAGCCGCTTCGAGTTCGCAGTCATCATGCTGTTCCTCCGGATAACCGTATAGGTGCCCGATATAGCCTTCACCTTTGTCAAACAGCTCAAGCTCCATATTGCCGTACCCGTCATACAAATCATCGTCCTCAGAAATCTTCTCATTGTTCATATAGGCGTACGTCGGCAGCTGGATAGTTTCTCTAGCTGATAAACGGTACGACACGAATTTGCCGTATGCTTCTTCCAATATCGAGGCCTCATCTAGTTCACGTTTTGCAAGTTCTACCGTATGTTCAACATATATGACCTTATGTTCAATATTGTAGGCCGGTTCATCTAATCCCATGAAGAAATACAGTATACCCGTTTCCGGCAACAAGTCTTCCTTATCCAATAGCTTAATATCCTTGAGATTAAGCTGAGCAATGAACGTCATCCGTTCTCCGTCCTCTGTTCTAGGCCATTCCATGTCTCTAGGTAGATCAGGATATCCAACAATCCGTGAGTTTCCAATTTTCTCGTACGTTTCTTCTCCCAGAAGGGATAATTGTATGGAGCTTCGGGCACTTTCATAGAGATATTCTTTGCATTCTTCCAATCCGTTTTCCTCAATTAGCCTATCAAGCGTCTTATGATCAAATTTCATGTATATATGCTCCTTATGATTCTTGTCCATCGCTTTCCGTAAGCAGTTGGATGTACTGACACACATAAAAATAACTTTGTGCAAGCGCCGCTAGATTCGCTTGCACATCCCCCCATACGTACCGCCTGCCTTCGACAGCAAGATGTGTTAGTAGCTCAGCCAAAAAGTCCATGTTTAGCTTCTTGGCCTGATGGCTCAACTCTTCGAGTTGCTTCACATCCTCTACATCCAATTGTCCAATGCCTTTTAGTAAAATTCGTTCTAGCCAATCATTAACATGTCCAATCCATTCCTCCATTACTATTGTGCACTCCTATACATCTAGCTTAATATTCGTTAGCATGGCACCCTTTAAAAAACTAATCGGATAATAGGCCGTGCCATAGCGTTGTATTGTAATATAAAAATCACGGAGGTCCCATAGCTCTCTGCTTTTCTCCAGATACCGAATTCTGTCTGCCCATTCCTCCGTATATGCGATGGTTAAGTCCAATGTATTCCCATGCTTATCCTCGACCGTCAATAACAGGTTTTGCGTTGCTTGCTCAAACCGGATATCTTTGATTTTTTTCGCCTGTAGAAGCCGTACTTCATCCCGCTTACTTTCGAATAAATTACGGGAAACGCCGGTGGTCATCTGTCTCCAATCTGTAACAAGATAAGGGCCTACTTGTACATCCTCAATATTCTGTCGCTCCAGTATACTGACGAGCGTTTCCTCACTCGCAGACAGACGCTGTTCATGGTTAACTTTACAATTTCGCAGCATAATATGGGATTTAGATACATCATGCATGGTCATTCCGCCGCTCCAAGCAGCCGTTTTCCTGTATTGTTCGGTAAACCGAAAGCGTGCATCCTCGTAATACACGGGACGGGCATCCGTATACGTATAGATTTGTTTCTCCTCTGGCGCATAAAAATAATACGTAATCCCCCTATATCCAGAACGTGTTTCCCATGGATTGGCACCGAGAGCATACAGTTCCAGACGCGGAATCGTATAATACTTGCTTTTAAAACGGCCGATAACCTGTTTCATCTGCTCTACGGGCAGCTCCTTTTCTAGTGCAATCATGCTGACATATGTTTCTGTCAGCCGTCTTAAAAAAGTCTCTTTCGAAAAACGGACATGCCTTTTGAAGAAAAGGTCCAACTCTCCGTTCAGACCCCGGATTCCCCGTTCCAGGTTCGGCAAATTTCCATTATGAGCGGCAATCGCCAGTACTTCCAGACGGTTGCATATACCTTGTGGAAGCTTAGCTAATCCGAAGCTAATAATTTCTGTGAGGATTCGTTTGCAATCCTCTACTACGTCCATTGATACGTTCACATCCGCCTTCATCACTGGCATATCAGTAACATGATATGCCAGACGATAGCGCAGGAGCGCCTCCAGGCGATGAATACAGCTTTCTTTTGCCTTGCAACTGCATGTACTTGACCCCAAACTTGCTTCTTCCTCAAACGTAACCTCTATGTGCTGTTCCTTCAATTTAATCGCAAGAAATCCGCTTTCCCTTATCTCGATTTCCTCCGAATAATGCAGTCGAAAAAGCACTTCGTCCAATTGTGCTTCACTGAAATGCTTGCTAATATCCTCTGTGGATAACGCTAAAAGCCAGGTAAAATCTCCTTTTCTTTCTTCTGTCACTAATTCCTCAGTTTGCGTATAGTAAAGAATAGCGATAAGTACATGCTTACAAATGTTGTCGGACGGGCAAGAGCACGAAAACGCATCAATACGGTCCTGAAGCTGACAAAGCGTTCCGTCATCAAGCGTGCAACTGACATACTCGTCTGAGAATTCATAATGTACGGTGGTCCCTTTCTCGATTTCTTTTACCGCCCGCTTATACAGACCTTTATTGGCATGCGTAGTTAAGTATTCCTCGCTGCAAAGCGCAATAAATTGTTCAAACCGTTCCTGTACGTTTGCCATATACACCTCAGCCATTCATCTGCTATTTTTCTGTTGCCCGCATAATGTCATACAGTGTTTCACTGAATACACGAGCCGGAATTGTAGCTATATCGAGCCGGGATTCTTTCCTGTAATAATGGTAGCGGTCGAAACGGTTTCTATAAAAGGCCAATTCCTCTAAATGAATATCTTCCATCCCTTCGTAATAGCTAATGCTTGTACCGCTAAACAGCAACTCGACAATAATACTGCCGTACTCTTTATAAAACTCCGTGTAAAAACCGGCATCCTGTGGAACACCCTTGTACCAGCCCAGTTTCTCCATCCGGTTGGCGAAAGTACCCGGTGCATACTCGTGTTCTGTAAAACGGGTTACTACTTTCGTTTCATATTCTTCCTCTGTTGGTAGGAATAGCGGACGTTCTAATTGGATAAACGGCTGAGTAATCTCGTAATCTTCCAATTGAGTCCGCCATGCTTCCAGCACCTCTGGCGTAAGCTCAAGCGGATGTACCAGACCAATTCGCACATCTTCCCGCCATTCGTATTCTTCCTCATCGCTCGTATTAAATGTGCCATCCTCCATATAACGGAATGTATCCTGCAATTGGTCTTCCTCATATACGCCCCAGATTAAACCAATCGCAAAGCTTCGCATTAATACATTGTTCACAAACAGGCTTTTCCAGGCAGCTGTACTCCACAGTCGATTGGTTGACAGAGCATTCTCCAGACGCATGCCCTGGATTTTGACAGCGTTTTTCAATTCTTTTTTAAGCAGCTTCATCTCTTCACGAGCCTGCTCCGCTAACTCTGTATCGTCCGTTTGCGTCGGTTTAGGCAGGTTTTTTAGTATTTTGCCGTTTTCATCATTCGTAATGACAATCTCCAGTTCATTGTTTACCTTTACAGTAAACGTACGTTGTCCGTAATTGAATCTGCGTATACCTGTCTCATCAAAACCCAAATTCGGGATAAGACGATCTTCTAACTCCTCCGGCGTGATATTCAAATGCCGTGCTGCCATCAATAGCGCGTCTGCTGCTGCCTTCTTCACCTGACGATTTTTGATTGTGTGCTTGAGTTGATCAATCGTACGCAGAGCCGTTGTGTCCGACATGAAAGCAAGTGCCTTGACAGCTTCAGAGGCGATAGCCCCCCGACCTTGTTCTGCCCACTCTTTGATTTGCTTGGCCAATATATCGACAATACGGCGATCACCGAATACAGCGCAAAGGGGCAATACCCATTTCTCTTTGGCAGGCGCCCCGCTATCCAACCATGCCTGAAGGATACCGATAGCAAATTCCCCTAAAGATTGTGGAGTAGCATATTCTCTTATCTCTATCACTTTAGGACTAGGCTCCATTGCGAAGTCTACTGAATGAGTAAGAATATATTCTTTTATTTCCTGGCTGAATGGCTGTCCGGATTGTTCGATTAAATTTGGTAATTGCTCAATTGCCAGCCACTTCAAACGCGTTAATTTACGTTTGTCAATCATCTTCGCTATAT
Source organism: Aneurinibacillus migulanus (assembly GCF_001274715.1). GTDB lineage: Bacteria > Bacillota > Bacilli > Aneurinibacillales > Aneurinibacillaceae > Aneurinibacillus > Aneurinibacillus migulanus. The sequence goes on from NZ_LGUG01000004.1 coordinate 3,377,310, forward strand.
TCGCATGCGCGTTCGCGAGACTTAGATCTTCCGCTTCGATGAATTGCTGTAACAGCTCTATAAATTTCTTGTTTTTTTCATTCGCTAACAATTCACGATATATGTCTTTATAGCCGTCTATATTTCGCAAAGCATCAAGTGCCAATTCTTTCACTTTGGCTTTCTTTTCAGTTTTGTATACGTGTATATATAGCTCTTTGTCTTTTGTCTCCATAAATTCGGCAATAGCAATCGCATTTGCTTTTTTCGCTGTATCATGCAAGCCAAGCCGCAGTACTTGATACAACAAGGTTGATTCAAGCTGATTTTTTTGCTCAAACAGCGTCTCCAACACAAGTATTCTTTCCTCGACGGGTAGCTTTCCATAGATAGACAGTACGCTTTCTTTATTACTCATAATTATTTTTTTATAATGGTCGTCCGTAAATTTGCTCCAATAATAGGATCGGAAATCGAATATATTAAAAAGAAATTGCTCTGTATTCACTTCAGGATCGTCCATATAGGCTTCCATTAAAAGTGTCAGCTTGTCCGCGAACGAATTGCAAAAATGGCTAAGCAGCCTGACATAATTGTAGTCGGTTTCTTCATAATGACTGAATAGGATGAACAATCTTCGGCAAAATTCATGTTGGGCTTCAAAGAAGCTCAGCAACAATATCGCATCATGCAGTTTCGAATTTAGCACCTTCTGCCCCAGTGCTTCCTCTAGTGAGATACCGCCCGTTATATAACGATAAAAGGTTATTGCATGCTTGCTTTTCGTAAACATAGCTGGTACAAAAAACGCATCAAGATTAGCTGCATGGTGAGACATGTCTATCCCTTGTTTCCGCATCGTTTGGTAAATATATCCTTTAATCATCGGATTAGCGACAATACACAAAACCCGCTCTGCTTTCTCCGGGTTTTCCGTGATACTTTGTTCAGCCGTATCCCATAACATTTCATCCTCTCTAAATAGAGCGAGCAAAGACAGAAGCAAAAGATACGGTTCAGTTGCCGGTAAAATACCAGCCAATACTTCCTCCATATACGCTATCTGTTCGCCTTGTGGTATATCCGATAAGAGAAGCGTATCGATAAGATCGAGCGGGATTACATCATACAGCACGGCTAAAGCATCGAGTAGTTTTTGATCGCTTGCGTCTGTGTGACGCAAAAAGTTTTCTTTACTTCCGTTCAGGTTGACTTTATAAAGTAAGCCTGCACATAACAGTGTGACATACAATTTATACTCTTTAGCTGGTAGTATTTCTTTTCCTATCTGTTCTATGCCGGGATATACACTCTTTCTAACATGTTCTATGTTTTTCTTCCGGAAGGCTTTTTCTAGTTCTAGATAGGTGATAGAACTTCCGTTTGGCAAAAGAGATGTGCATAGTTTCTCAAGCATGCGCTCCACTTCTGTAACAACTTCTGCATGATTTTCTGTAATAAGGTGATAGATGAAAGGATGGATATCTGCTTTCATCATCTCCAAATACGAAGGATTCAGTAGAGAAATAACTTTACATTCAAGCAATAAATTGACCATCTCAATCGTTAATTTCGCGGACCGTGGATAGCCTGATGACCGTGCTACTTCGGCTTTTGCATCCTTTATAAAATGTTCCACATACATTCGGATAGCTTCTTCTCCGAGCACATCCTGTACTGTTTTTAACTTTTCCGTCCGCTCGTAAAGCTTGGATAGGATGTCTTCTTCTCCATGCAGTTTATTAAATGTAAGGTATTCATCTATGTATAGGAAAATAACATCCATTTTTCTGCTTTGAGTGTCATTCATATGATAGAGCACTTGCAGTGCACGGAAGTATTCTGCTTCCATTCCTTGCTTCCACATCTTTTTCATCGTTGATTCAAAATCGTACATATACATACGATGTTTTGAAAGCTTCGGAAATACCTCCCGTTCTCCTGCTACATAGTCTATAATTTGCTCATATTGCTCGACATCCATTTTGCACTCCCGTTTACATACCGTAGCAAATGCCGTAATGAGTGGTGACTGCTTGCTTTTAAATAACATATCCATTCCCCTTTTTCCTTATCGAATAATCTTTCCGATCCACTGTGCCAGTTCATTAGGCGTAATCGCGGCCACATGCGCACCCATATCCGACAACGTACGAGCCGCTTGCTTGTTATAATGTACATTACCTGCAAAATCGAGGGCAGTTAGGACAAGGAACTTGCATCCTGTATCAATGATAGCCTGGCTAGTACGATACATCTCATGCATGGAATACCCCTCTTCTAGGTCACTAACGAGAATAAAAATCGTTCTGCCCGGGTTCTCTAGCAGCGTATTGCCATACTTAAGTGCTTTGGCAATGTGCGTACCCCCGCCCAGTTGCACACTCATCAACAAATCGATCGGATCTTCTAGCTGACTACTCAAGTCCACTACTTTAGTATCAAAGATAACGAGGTGTGTTTTCAAAGCTGCCAGTTTACTGAAAATACTTGCCATAACAGCACTGTAAATGACCGAGTCAAGCATACTGCCACTTTCATCAACAAGAATAACGATATTCCATTTATTATGCTGCCGGACATTACTATGAAAATACAGCTGATCAAGGATGAATCGCTTATTTTTCTGATCATAGTTTTTTAGATTTTTAATAATTGTTCTTTGTACATCGAGATTTTTTAATGACTTACTATAGCCTCGCTTCTGGCGGTTTATCGCACCGATTATGCTTGTCTGAATTTCTGACTCGAGACTCCTTCTTATCTCCTCTACTACTTTGCGGACAATCTCCTTGGCGCTCTGGATGACCTCACCTTTCATGTATCCTTTAAACTGTAAAATGCTTTTAAGCAGGTGCATATTCGGCTCTAGTTTTTCAAGCACTGTCCGATCAGTCAACAATTCGGTCATATTGTATTTCTCTAGCGCCTGTTTTTCCAATATCTCGACCGTTTCCTTTGGGAAAATCGTACGAATTTTACTCAACCATGCAGGGACTGTAAGTGAGGAGCCTTCCTGTCCCCCCTGCCTGCGGTAACCTCGCTCGTCACCATATTCTCGTCCGTACAAATAGTGTAAAATCTCATCAATCTCTCCATATGCAAAGCTTGCCTCTTCATACCCTTCGATGCCTGTCAACGGGTCGGCGGCGTTTTTACCTAGAAGTAACCGCCAGCGATTCACATTTTCTTGCTTCATACGAGATTCCATCTGGCAAACTCCTTCCGAATCGTCTCGTCGAGATTCCTCGCTTTTATCAGAATCTCCTCATCAAGCGCAGAACAGCTTATCTCTTCCATACTCGTCTGATAAAGATTTGCCACATTTTCAGAGATTGTGATAATTTCCATCGGACTAAAATACGTAAACGCAAGCTTTAGCTCAGGTGCTATCTGCAAAAAATCTTCATATGAAAGACTACCAATAACATGATCCAAATCACCAAGCAATTGTCTATCGTATAAAAAAATATCACGAGCAATCATGAATACGCCCTGTAAATAACGGGCCGTCAGCATCATTTTTTCTGTCGTCCCGAACATATAGGCCCTCGCCCGTTGGACGATTTCCTCTCGTTCAAGCAGATTAAGGTTAAACAAAATAGCTGCAATAGCTCCTTCCAACTGAGGCGGGAGCGTTTTAACATGAAGTAATTCAACTAGCTGGTCATGGAAGATTTCCTTGGCAAGTACCAATCCTTCCTTCGTCGTTATCATATAGAGACGCTTCAGATTCTCGATGATCCCTTCGATTTCATCAGAATTTGGCTGCGCGAGCTCGTAGATTTTGCTGACGGCATGGTAATACGTTTCACTAATCAGCTTCTCCACGCGTTCGCTCTCCGCAAACGCAAACAAGCGCTTTTGTTCATATAAAAGAGACAGGGTGTGGAACGTTTGACAAAGAGAGGAGAAAGAACTGTCCTGTTTAACATATTCCTCAACCATATGGAACAATCGGCCGCTTAATTCCTCCAGTCCCATTAGAATTGCTTCCAACAACCACTTTGCCGCCTCGTAGCTGTTATGGTTGGGCAATTGCTTGATAATACCTTCAAGCTTATGGATAGCCGCTTCTCGAATGCTGCCGCCATGCACGGAGTTTTCAATAAGCCTTGCTTCGACAAAGGAAGAATAGCTGTACTTCCAGCTTTCTCTTACCAGATTGATATGTTTATAGTTTGCCCAGTCTGGTCCCGACTCTTTTTGGCAGAAGTCCACTTCTAGAAACTGCAAACAATAAAAAAAGCGGCTGTTGTCACGATGTAAAGCTTTGGCATACACATCCAGCACCTTTTGCTTTTTTCCCGTAGTATGAATGTGTAGCTTGTATTTCTTGCACATGTCTTTGAAGTTGCGTACAATCGGCACGTCCAGTTCATTTGGGGCCACTTCACCAATACGATTCCCAGTCAGGATGTCCCGCAACATCTCGAGTGGACCGGAAGTGGCTATCGAGCGTTCGCCTTTCGTAAATGCTGATGTAACAGCATCAAGCAGTTCGTATGCTCCACCCTCACGCTTTGATCGTAGGGACGCTAGTCCATGAATCAGGTCATTTGCCTCAATTGCATCAGCAACCGATACGCTTTCCCCTTTTTTTCGTATCGTACGCAACAGCTCTGCTAATAGATTTACGTTGCTTTTCGTATAAGGCAAAGGATTTTGCTGGCATAAAGCTCGCCAGATCATATCGTAATAATTTACAAACGGCATACCGCTGGCATAGCCATTGAGTTGATCTGCTTCTGGAAATGTATACACCATTGGATATACCTTTTCGCCTGTCGCTTTCCTTACTTTGTATGTTACCCTACGTTCTTCAATTAAACCGTATGTATGAAACCCGCCGGTGACGACTAGAATTCTCGCATACTTTTTTTTCGCTGTTTCAACGTGCTGCTTCATCTGTGCTTCACGGATGAAATTTCCTTCCTCTTCGAGAACGGCATCTTCATATGCCATTCTCGATAAATAACAATAAGCAAATACATCACGGACAAAATCCGGTGTCTCCTTCTTTATGCCTTCGATTTCAAACACGGCTTCCCATAGCTCATCGAATGTTCGACACTTCATCTTCTCACACAAACGCTGGATAAACGACGAGCCCGTCAGCAATGTTTCATCATGATAGGAAAGCTTTTTATTTTCTTTCTTTAAATCATGACCTTGCTCCAAGCTCTCAAGGCGACTACCGTAGCTGAGATCGATAAACTTGGCAGGGATTCCATGCTGTGCTGCCTCTTTAAGCGCCACATATTCAGGCGAATAGTCGAGAAAAGGATAATAGCAGACGTATGTATGTTCCTCGGTCGTATAGCCGTAGTAAATGCTAACGGGTGGCTTTGTTTTTTCCGCTGTAAGAATATCGATGAGATGGTTGCTATTCTCTGGTCCTTCCAGCAAAATCATCTCCGGTTTATAGGCTGCGATTGTCTTTTGCAAATGGTGAGAGCAGGCAGGACTATGATGACGTACCGGAAAGTAGACAACCTGCTTTTCAAAGTTGAAAACTTCTTCAGCGAAAAGCGCCGTTATTTGATCCATTTTTTCGTGTTGTAATAGTCCTCCCATAGCCCTTCACCCTTTGCTCTTTCTTTTACCACTTTAGAAAAATACGTTTTCAGTACATTCAGATCTTTATGATTGTCCTTGACGACAGCACCTAACATATTTTGTACTAGCCGTTCTAAAGAAATCGGCTTGTCATCGTAAAAGTGAGAGGTCATTGCACTTTGTACATAAACGGAAACGGCCTCAGCGGTACTCATAACCGCCTGTGGTGTTTCAATTTTGTAGCCTTCCTGCGTCTTCCCCGTCCGCAATTCTAAAAAAGTAGTCGCTAATAGCTCTACAACATCGCGGTCTGTCTCAATTGGAACACCACTCTGGCGCAACATCGTCTTTGCCTGTGACTCGATAATTTCCGCTTCCATCTTGACATTATTAATCGGGAAAATCGTTTCGAAATTGAAGCGCCGTTTTAATGCGCTGCTCATTTCATTCACACCTTTGTCGCGGATGTTTGCTGTAGCGATAATGTTAAAGCCTGGTTTAGCGAACAAAACTCCATCCTCCAATTCGGGAATGTTCATTACTTTATCGCTTACAATACTAATTAGTACATCCTGTACTTCGGCAGGGCAGCGCGTAATTTCCTCGAATCTAGTAATGATTCCTTTTTTCATTCCGGTATATAAAGGAGAAGGTACCAGGGCCTCATATGAAGGGCCTTTGTCCAGTAGCATGGCATAATTCCAGGAATACTTAATCATATCCTCTGTTGTACCAGCAGTGCCTTGGATCGTATTCGTGCTCGTACCGGAAATTGCAGCAGATAAAAGTTCGCTAAGCATCGTTTTTGCCGTTCCCGGATCGCCAACAAGCATCAGACCACGATTTCCGGCCAGAGAAACGATCGCCCGTTCAATTAAGACATCATCTCCATAAAACTTTCGGGTAATCTTTACACTTTCTCCGTTCAAATCTAGCGGTGTATCCCTACCAAGAATAAAATCCCGAACCGCCTTGGGAGATAAAAGCCAGTTAGGTGGTTTGGGTGCTGTGTCGTGTAACCGGAGTGCTTGTAACTCTTTTTCATAAAGGCTTTCTGCAGGTGGTTTTATCGTATCCATGACTATTCATTCCCTCCCTTTTCTTCTTAACCAAGCCTATTTTTTTATCTTTATGAACAAATAACACCAAAGCCCATACTATAAACATAGTCAAATGACCAAATTACTTATAGGTAACGGAGGAAAACATATGGAACGACAATTTGGCTTTGGAAGCCCCTTTTTCTTTAACCCTTTCTTTTTTCCGCGACGTCGTTTTTTCCCATTCTTTTTCATCTCTCCCTTCTTTTTTCCTTTTTTTCGGGAAGAAGATGAGCGTGACAGCATGTATTCCCAGCATGAATGCGTAGAAGGAGACACGATGAGGAAACTGGCCAAAAAATACAACGTACCTCAGCCGATTCTTGAAACAATGAATCCTCACCTTCAAAATCCGTCTGCTCTGAGTCCAGGTAACGTCGTCAATATCCCTCGTTTAGATAAGATGTATTGTCAAACGTTGTATATGGAACAACAGACGCCTGCTTCACCAATGCCCTACCCGGCTCAGGGACAGCAAATGACAGCCTATCCCTATATGCAGGGTATGTCCCCAGGCGGGACGTATTATTCAGCAGTTCCTCCTACAGGAACACAGCCATACGAAACGACTTAAAAAAATGACATCTACTTTCTTATCCATTAGGAAAGCCGGACTATCGTGATAGGGAAAATTTGGCCTGACCATCAAAAAGCCAAAGGGAATCTGCTGTCGTTTCTTTTGCTTTTTGTAGTAACTTCATACTGCTGTTCTGCATCGCATATTCATGCTCGGCTTCCGTAATCGGGACCATCCAAAGAAGAGAAATGTCATCTCCCCGATAAGATGCAAATGGAATATGCGGTGCATGTTCCGGCGATTGAACAAGCAGGATAGCCGTAAACTCTTCATCACCCGAGAATTGGTCACTATTGATCGTATGCCCGTGCCCTATCCATGTGATTTGCTGCCACGGGATATTAGGCAAACCGCTTATGTATTGAAGAATTCCCTGTTCATTTTGTTGCAGTAAAACGGTAGGAAGCGCCAGAGCTAACTCAATACGACGATGTTTCTCTGGCTCCTCCGTATATTGCTCTACGACAGGCTGTGGTACAAGCGAAACGCCAACGGTCACAACATACGTTACATCTCCTTGTTCAATAGTAATCATTGCCCTCGGCGGCCAGCTTCCGCCGTCGATCGCGTAATATTTCGTATGTTTTCCCAGGCTATTTTCAATCGCCTGCAAAAGACTTGCTTGCAACTGTGGCCAACTCTCTTCATCCCAACTTTGCCAGAACTGTCTAGCCTGTTCTACCCGCTTAAACAAGACATTCTCAGAAGGATCGCCTAAAGGCATCCCATACGGCGCCATTCCAATACAATCACGCGCATAGCCGGGATATTCATCATTTCCACCCCAGCCCGGAATGACAGCAAGAACATCTTCTTCATATAATAAGGCTGCAGCATCCCCCTCTTCAAACCAGACGATTTCTAGCTTTTCCGGGCTCAGCTTCTCTGCGCCATCGGGATGCGCGCAAAACGAAGCAGGTAAGCGCGGCGGCAAACCGGAACGCATGTCTTCAACAGAGGAGATATCATCAGGTGCCTCACCATAATTCCGTACCCATACAGTTCTAAATCTTCGTGCTTCTGAATCCGGGTGCTCCATCAGATAAAAATAGACGCATTGATTGGATTCTTCGACAAATGCTACGATCGGGCATAAAGGGGATTGTTCTTCAATCAACGTCTTGGATTCCATATTGTCTCCTTTACCAGGCAAGAATTTGCTGTTCCTCTTTCCAAATCAACCAGCGGCGTTCTTCACTATGATCGCCGGTTCCGATCGTGTATTCATCTCTGCCCATATCAAGGCGAATGCGGTGCAACATGCCTCCGTATGTCCCGACAAGCAGTATTTTTCCATCGGGAGATATATCCATGCCGCTTATCGTAGATCCGACGAATAACCGCCAGCGAAATTCTCCTGTTGTGCTCCAAGCACGTATATATCCGTAAGCATCACCTACAATGAATACATCTCCCCAACTTACCCCCGCATATATGCGACATTCATCATCAACGATAAACTGGCTCCCGTCCTTATTTGTTGTGTCATAAGAATCGGTCTGTTCAAGCGGTACCGCAATACTTACCCCATTGTAAAAATGGCACGCATTGAACAAAACTTTATGATTGTCGTAGGAGAATAAGGCATAATGCGGATACGACGATTCTGGATACCACACATTGTGTATATTCAGCTCAGCGTCCAAAATAAGATGCTCGCTATCTTGTGAGCCAAATGCGATCCATTTTCCATCTCTGGAAATAGCTCCATGCTCCATATCGATTTGTAATGGCTCGCCTTCCTCCAAATCTTCTTTCCACTCCTGTATCGTTGCCTCATCGGGATGTAATCGCTTAGTTCCCTCTGCAGATAGCACATAAACTCCTGTAGCATTCACTAACAAAAGGCGTTGACGATCGGGAAACGGAATAAGTTCTGTAATGCTTCGTGCATCCTCCATAGGTTCTGTCGCCCACTCTCCCGTGATTCCTTCCAACCCGGTTGGCCAATCGAACCGCTGAAGCTGGCTTCCCTGCCACCCGTCGTATGTATAAATTCCATCCTCATAAGCAAGCGCATAGATTCGCCCATCCGAGGAACGGCCAACACCACTAACGTTCGGCAGGACCTCGAATCGATCACGAGTAAGCAAATAGACCGTAGTTGCTTCCCATGAAGCTCCGACCGTGAATACTGTCCGGTTGTCATCAATATAAAAAACAGAACGGATTGCTTGCCCCTTCTCACGGATGAGCTCGATTAGCGGTCCGTAAGAAGGAGGAAAATATTTACGTAAAGCGGTAATTTCGCCTGATTCGTTTGCCTGGCGAACAACCTTCAGGACTTCTTGTGCCATATCTATACGTGTTTCTTGCGGTTCAGCCTCTACGCTATCCCAGCCATCTCGCATGCCTTTTTCTACGAATGCATTGATAGCTGTAGCGTATTGTTTTCCCTCATCTCGCCATCTTTTTGATTGCGTTTCATATAAGGTCCAATCCATAAATCTCTTCTCCTCTCTCTATCGGATAAACCGATACAGCTTATTTTATGTATGCAAAATCTTCACTTATCAACTGCTGTGAGCAACTCTATGATTTCGACTTCCTCTCGTCGCCTAGCAATGTCCAACGGAGTTTTGCCGTCCATATCTCTTGCCTGTTTATTCGCTCCATGCACTAGCAGTAATTCAATGACCTCCAGCGCTTCCTCCCCTTCAGCCACCTGTGTATGCAATGGGGTACTTCCATCATAGGAAGTGATATTAATTTCTGCTCCATGGTCCAATAAACATGCTGCCACTTCCGGGTATAGAACAATGTGAAACGGTGTATGCCCCTCATCATTCTGTACATTCACATAGTTTGAATGTACTGTGGAGGAATATGATCCGCCAACCACACCTGATCATTTCCCTTATAGAATACAATGCCGTTAAGCCAAGCCTCCACAGCTCTAATCTGCAAGAGCACAGGTCGATTATCCCGACGCTTACCGACTTGCAACGCCATAGAAGTGTCGGCCGATAAGTGAACGTATTGTCTTCCTCTTGGTAAGAGACCTTCTATCATAATATTGGCAAGGGAAAAACGAGGCGTACCATGAAAGAGAACCTCTGGTGGCTTCTCTACTTGCTTACTAATCTTATGTGGTGTTGAGTGACCGTATAAAGCTCTAATTCTTCCATCTTTTATTTCATGTCGCTTCTTATCCGAGGTTTCGATCGCTTTCAGAAGGTGCTGTTCGTTAAGCTCTTTCCAATGTGAAGTCTCTCTAAAGGCTCGCAGCAACTGTTCACTATTAACCCATCCTTCTTCATCAAGCTCAAGCTCGTATTCCCACGGAGCATGTCGCAGGGCATAAGACAATTCTTTACTAAGTCTTATATAGTCCATCATACTGTTCTCCTTATCATGGTGTATGATATGTTAACGATTAATGCAGGAACATTTCAGTCATGAATACCCGAAAGGAAGGAAACAACGACTGTGCATATGACTCTACTTTTTCTCTTAATCTATAGTCTTCTTCGTCAAGTTCATGCAAAAGATGTTCATGATCGAACCACACAATTGCATAATCACCATCTGCTGTTTGCTGCTTCGTGTCAAAGCAAACCGGTCCCCATCCATCCTGGTATTCTGCAAAAGGGATATACCCTGTAGTCAGCAACAAATTCCACGCCTGCAGAGTGAATGTTATATCTCGAAAGGGATTGTCAGCAGGCAATTCCGGAAACATAAAAAAGTAAGGTGGATTAACAACCTGCATATCCAAAACAAATCTCGTCGTTAAATACGCACGGAATAAAGGGGGAAAAGGAGCAGGTAAGCTTTTCTCGATTTCGGTTACCTCCTCCCCGGTCACGGTAGAGGGTAGCATTTTCCACTCTACGTATCCCTCCTCATCCACCTCCCCATTTACCATAGATAAAGGGACACCGCCATCTTCCGGATCGGTTTTTATCGGTAATCTCATCTGTACACGATGATGTTTAGAAAAATAGGTATCCAAGCAAAGAGCAATGAATTCTTTGTCTGTTTGCATGTTCATGTTCTCACATCCTTTTATAACAGTGATCGTTTCTTGAAAGGAGGAAGTAAGTAATAGGCTGATAAACTTACAAAACCAAACGTTAGTTCTTATTTTAATTATAGGAGCAACACATACAATATACAAATATTATGAAAAAAATAGGATATTAGTGGTAAATGTAGCAGAAATGAATTAAGAAAAAAGGGTGATATCACTTCAAAAATATTTGATTTATCCCGCCTTAACGGGCAGTAATACCCCCATCTCCGGTCTTGGGAAATGTTTACAGCCTACACACTTCTTTGTTTCAATTTAAGTCAGCGCATAATTAATCGCTTGTCCAGTATGGTTGAAGAAATGTTCTTCTCCAATTTCACGATATAATCCTGTTTTTTCTAACGCCTCTTTCAATGAAGGAACGACTCCAGAAATAAGAACCAGACCATTTTGTTTCTAAAATAGGACGCGCCTGTGGTATCCATGAATGGAACTTTTCCCATACGCAAAATCAAGATTTTTGGTTTGTAATGAATATATGCTAATTTGTGGGCAATCATGGGCTTCATTTACGACATGGGATCGCACTTTTCTATTTTCCTTGGTGTCATCTGAAAGAACCTTAGCGATGATAAGCAAAACAAGTGAACCCGATGATGACAGGTCTCAGAATAAATTTAATTAAGGAACCGAGTCTAAAAATCCCCATAAGGCATAGCATGATTCCTGCTCCTTATGACAATGATTTAGTTGTATAATTTCCCATCGTTCTTCTAGTTATTCTATTAAGAAAATACGGGCATACGCCAGACCAGTCTGTCGAGACTTTCTCGATAGACTGGTGGTCATTTTTTTGTAAACCTTTTAAGGAATCTTCCTAGAGTAGGAAGTTTAATAACAAGTAGGTGGTACCCCCTGATTAATAAACCAAAGTTTTGGATAAAATAATCAAAATTCACAATCATTCAGATAAAGTAAGGATGTATCCTGTGGAATCACACAGAAAAATCAAAGGTGGTTTTTATGCAAATTGTCATTTTAGGTGGAGGTTTTGGTGGACTAAATACCGCTTTATGGTTAGGAGAAAAACTTCAGGACAGTAACCATGAGGTTATTTTGGTTGCAGATAAACCAAGTTTTTTATTTCGTCCATCGCTTATTTGGGTTCCGTTTGGTCAACGAAAAATAGATGACATATCAATTCCTTTAAGCCCTGCTCTACAAAAAGCTGGCGTGCAATTCATAAAGAATAACGTTACACAAATTTTGCCTAAAGAAAACAAAGTTGCATTCCAAGATCAAACGACGCTAAATTATGATTTTCTAGTCATAGCTACCGGTGGGTTCCCTTATTATGAAAAAATTGAGGGGTTAAAAGGAAATACTTTATCCATTTATGATACCGAAGGTGCCTTGAAAACGAAGAAACGGGTTGAATATCTAAAGTCAGGCGATCCTGTCGTTATTGGAGTTGCCCAAGGAAATCCTTCTCCTGGTATGTCATATGAGTTTCTATTCGAATTAGATGCCTATCTAAAGCAAAAAAAAATACAATCATCTATTACTTATTTTACATATGAACAAGAATTATTCGATCATACAGGAAAAAAAGTTGCAAAACTTTTAAAAAAGCATATGCAAGAAAAACAAATTCCCCACTATTGCAATGTTTCTTTAGAGAAGGTTGATGCAACACAAGTATACTTGAGTAATGGCATATCAGTTCCCTATTCATTTTCACTCATTTTACCGCCATACAAAGGCGCAGACTATATTTTTGCGTCAAAAAATTTGGACCACAAAAACGGGTTGATTCCTGTTAATTCCTATCTTCAATCCATTCAGTGGGAAAATATTTATGCTGTAGGTGATACCAACATAATTTTGGATATGCCAATCATTAAAAACGGGCGAGCCGCAGAATTGCAAGGACAAGTGGCGGCAGAAAACATTTATTTTCAAATTCAAGGAAAGACACAACAGAAGGAATATCAAAATAGCTTACTAGGACTAATGGAACTGGGAACGGATGGCGGCATGTTTATGATTAAATATCCCACCTCAAAATTGAGCTCATCCTTTATTGAATGGGCTTCAGATGGAGCTATTCCCCACTTGTTGAAAATCGCTTTTGAAAAGTATTACTTGTGGAAACTAAGTTAAAAGCTTCAAGTTTTAGGATCAATGGGTGAGAATCCTCCGTATTTCAATAGGGAGATGAATCACCCTTCTTTTATATTTCTCGCCTAAGAGAGGTTGAAAGAAACGTATGTTCTTATTCCGCACATTTTTGACGTATAAAGCTAAACAAAAAGGGCGTACCTCGGTCGTCATTGATCGTTTTTATCTTACCTTGAATGAACGAACCTGGGTCTGCCCGTCCTGCGGAAAGAAGCATGAACGAGATAAAAATGCTGCGATGAATATCAAACAGGAGGGGCTCCGAAAGCTCGGAGCGTAATCCATTGCTTTTATTATAAATTACACTTGATATTTTGACAGGGTAGCGTGGTTGGAAGAAGACGATTCAGAAAAAGAAGAGGGTGGATGCGCCCTGCGCTCCAGCAGAAGAAAGGCCAACGTGTCTTTTTCCGCCCGCTCCCACCACCTCCCTTCCTTCTTTTCTTACCTCTCACCACAAGAATTTATCGATGTATCAAATCAGATGTATATAAAAAGCAAGGTTTCCCTTAAAATATGAAGATGAAGTTGAAAACCCAAAAAAGCGTGGTAATGAAACATAAGTGTATTCATCGTATCATGCATAAATACAATCTGGTAGGGAAATCCGTTGTGCGAATGCCCATTAGCATAAGGCGTGTCCTAACTTCTTACAACAAAACTCTAGCTAAGACCAACTACAGAAGGTCCTTTTAATCGACATTACGAACCTCTTCTATAGTAATGGAAAAAAGGTCTATCTGTCTTGTTTAAAAGATGGGGCCACATGAAATGCTCGTCTACCATCTATCTATACCCCTACACACGGTCTCGATATCACTCCCTCTATGTCCCGTAAAAGGAACTATTGGGAGCCTAAACTTTCTAACACAACAAGCCTTGTGGAAAATCAATACTTGCTTCCTACCCTAGAAAACTCGCGTTTATTTAATAAAGTAAATTCCTGCTGCATCTTTTGGTGAAACCAATGCAATATCATATACACCAGAGCTTGATACCACTATTTGTAACTGTGCATTATTTTTATATGACCAAGTAATCTCGTTTATTTCTTCGCTATTTTCTGTCCTTTCGAAGGTAAATATTCACAGTTAAATATTCGCCTTATATATTCAGGATAAGCACGAAGATGTATTTCTCTAGCCCTTCTTTGAGTCACTTCTTTCACAGTTGGTATATTCTCTGCCTCGATATAATCATCAAGAACATCAATGACATCCTTAAGAAGCTTGGCTCTAAAGTAGAACTCCATTCATTCAAATGTTTCTTCACCTGTTAAGCGAATGATTTGATCTTTCCAAATTGGTCATTCTTTTGTATGATACAATGGCCAAAGAAATATCGATCTCTTCAATATGCGTAATTTGTGTGACAAGCTGCGCTATATGTTCTGTAATTTCTGCCAAAACATCAACTGCAGCCTTAAGTTGTTTTCGCAGGCTAGGAAGCAGCCAAAGCTTTACCTGAATAAGCGATAATTCCTTCTTGTTTAAGTTCGTTCATCCGGAACAGCATATCGGTTAATTATTTGCTAATTTACGCAGAACGTTAAAAAAAATAAAGTTCATGCTTTTTGACTGATAAGTCGTTTGATTGAAACCCCCGATAACATATACATTCATATTGGGAAAATAAAGCATGGAGGTTCCGCTAGAACCGAGATGCCCCCAGCCAAGATACTTTTGAGTGAAAGGAAGAAAGCGCATCCTCATCAAGCCATAACCATAATCCATCCCTATCCACATTTTATTCCATTGTTTCATAATGTCCAGCGTGCTTTTTTGAATAATTTGATTATTAACCAAAGCCTTCATGAAGATCAGCTGGTCTTCTAATGTACACACGGTTTGACCGCCAGAATAAAAGCTACTAAAGCTAATATAGTCATCTACGTTTATTTTTAGTTCTTTAAGATATAGATGAGCAACCGGATGTTTGCTTTTAATGGTAGGTTCGGAAAACTGGGATAAATAAGAGTGACTCATATGCAGAGGGTTGAATATATAGTCATGGAGTACTTCATGGAAGGACTTTGATGTAATAGTTTCAATAATGAGCCCTAAGAGATTGTACCCTGTGTCAGTATAGTGAACTCCTGTCCCAGGAGGGAAGTGGGGTTTTAAATGTTCTTTGGACCAGTGGATGGTTTCTTGTGGTGTCCAAAAACGCGAAGGATTCTCAAGTATCTCTTCCAGGAATCCTTTACCACGCTTAGGTTTATCCTCGAAATAATCTGGCAGTCCAGAGGTATTGCTTAATAAATGTTTGATCTGAATATCGTTTGTATAATCTTTTCCTTTATATATGTGAAGATCTTTAAGAATATCTGTAGGTAAATAATTTGTGATAGGGTCATCGAATTTAACGAGTCCTTTTTCTACTAATATTGCTAAGATTACAGAAGTAAAAGTCTTACCCACGCTAGCAGTATGATAGGGCTGGTTAGGATTTGCTAAAACCCCATCCGTTTTTCCCTCAGCCATAGTCCAGTGGATATCCAGCTTATCAGAATGTATTAACAAATAAACATTATGAAGATATCGATCAGAAGCAACTTTTCTCTTTAGTTTCTCTTCAATTTCTCTTTTCACATTTTCAATTTTCATCAGTTTTCCCCTCTTAAATAAATCCAGCACAAGATCTAGCGGCTTTATGTATATGGATAAGCCGAAGTGTAGCTCAAACTTCCCTAACCCAATTATGTAGTTGTTTATAAGCCTCAACTGGAGTGCTTATGAGTCTGGAAGGACTCAATCAACACTTTAATGCTATAGCTATGCAATTTGTGCCGAGTCCGTTTCCCTCTCACTATACCTCTACTTTCAAACGTATTCGTATTTTAGATTCAACGGCATTCCATCTTCCAGACGTATTTTCCTCCGTCTATTCATATGCCGGAGGAGCTCCCTATACTTTCAAGAAATTTCTTCCTATTTATATTATAAATACGCTATATATGCAAAATCATTACGGATATAAAATATGAATAAATACTTCACACCTGTTGATTATCCATAGATCGGAAGGAATAAGATGCACGCGTCGGCGTGCTCCCTCGTCTTTTTCTCGCAAGGAAGAGATACGGCCGCTTTGTGGCACCAAGGCCGGACCGGCAAAACATCAGGGTTTTTCGAGTGCGGGAGACAGTTGCTGGTCGGTTTCGTCCTTGGCGCCACACGCTCCCCACAAGAAAAACAAAGGGGTCGAACGCCGTACGCGTCATTCTTTTTATCCATCTATGGATACCAAGGGTGTTGATTGCTCCAAGAGGAAAAGACCTCCACAACGGGACACAAACAAGGCCTTTCGTCTCCCTTCCCGAGCGTGTGCCCCGGCCAGGCGAAAGAGGACAGCAACTGTCTCCATCTTCGTGTCTGCCCAGATGTTTTGCGGTCCCGCCTGCCTAGGGCAAAAAGCGGCTCTCTACGCTTCCGTGTGGGAGACGAACTGCCGCCCGTTTGGGGCACGGTGTGGTGACGATCCAATCTGGATCGTACTGGGTAATCAACACCCTTGTAAATACTTGTTCAATCTTTTTAAAAAATTTCTTACTTGGAAAATAGTGCTACAGGATGATGGAATGGAAAATTTTTCACATTTGGTTTCGCTACTGCTTATAAAATGGTATAATTCAGATGTAAAATATGTACATTTATTACACATACTTATCAAAAGGAGAGTGTAACTATGGGGATGGAGGATTGCAGCCCAACCGGGATAGATATAAACGATACCGGTTTTGGCTACACGCTGTCGATCATCGGTGGAAAATACAAAATGATTATTATGTATTGGTTAGCGGAATATAAAGTGATTCGTTACAATGAATTGAAAAGGTGTATTGGGGGTATTTCCCCATCACCATCAAGCTAAGAAAATACAACTACCCCCAGAACGAAAATTTGTGCTAACTTGTAATAAAAATTTCATTTTTCGTTTTGGGGTGTTATAAAATCTTTAAGTTGATGGGCATAGGATGGGACCCCAAACAGTACGATTTTATTTCAAAGACACAACGATCTTACTATACACTTTTTATTTATCCCACACTCTCATCTGCTAGTATTACTATTTTTTATTACTAATGTTGCCGTTTCACTCGGATGGCTAAGAGGAAAATGATGGCCATATGGAACAAAATCAACCTTACCAAGATGCGATGGAGCAGAATAGCCTCTGTCATAATCCCCCCAAATAATGTTAAGATTATACTTTGTTACTTCATTGAAATCACCTTGATCGTTTTTCAATAGTAAACTGTTAAGCTGAACCGTAGTATTTAAAATTCTAGGAGAAGTAAAACTGTTACTTATTTTTTCAATATAATGTTCAGGGATGCTCTCCGTACATTCAAACAAACCACTACTTAATAAATAACGCTCTATCAAATTAGTAGTTGCCAATTTTAATGTCCATTTGTTCATAAATTGAGGAACATTTAGCGATTTAGCATTTTTTTTAGCAACAGGTGGCTGAAGTAAAGTGATTGAATACTTCTTATCTATGTACTCTTGTACCAATACTTCCAGAAGAATAAATGCACCGAATGAATGGCCAATTAGATGTGCACCATTAGTAGCTTTCTCCAATAACTTTTTCACTACATTCAAATAGATATCTAGAAGATTTTTCTCTCGTTTAAAAGGAGAACGTCCCAAACCTGGAAGATCCAAGATCCATACAGGTTGACCAGTTTTTTCATGAAGATCTTGTGCTAAAGGAAATAAATCCTCTCCATCACTCAATAAACCATGTAATAAAATAAACGGTTTACCCTCTCCTTGTAATTGGTAAAGGGTAGTGTTATCGCATAATATTCGTTTAAATAAATGATTATGCTGGCCATTTTGATACATCATTCGATAATCCAGATCAGCTACTACGGCAGGGAAAAATTTCATTACACTCGTCTTCTTAAACCAATCTCCTCCCATAATTTTTTTCGCTGAAACATTTGAAAATTTTCGTTTTGTAATAAAATTCAGTCCATCAGAAGGGATTTTTGTTATTTTACTTACTCCACTATTCATAATTGCTTTCATAAGTGGCATTGGGACAGAGATTTTTGGTGCCCTCATATTCATACTTTCCGACATAATACTTAATAATTCAGCAATGTTCTGATCGTGCTGTTTGTCTTCAACAAGTGTATATGTTTGAATAGTCGGTTGCTCCAATCTGAAAACCTGCACAATAAACTTCGCAAGCTCATCGTTTGAAATAAGTGGTAAACTATATCCCTTACCTCCAGGAATCACTGGCATGAGCCCTCTTCGCATACTCATCACAAGCAAACCTAATCCTGCTATCTGCTCTGTACTCCCTGTTTTACTACTACCGACTACAGTTGGCGGATTAATTACAGAAAGCGGATAACCTACTGCTGATGCCTGCTGACGGATATAAAGATCTGCTAAAAATTTTGTTCTCTCATATGGATTTTTTATTTTCAAATAATTGTTTCCTTCTTTAAACACATCAATTGCAATCTTGCTATTTTTATCATCAAAGGGACTCATATAACCTACAACATGAATAAATTGTTGCAAGCCCTTCAATTGATGAATACTTTTAGCTAATTCACTAATATGTTTGGCGCCATTTAAAAATACGGAAGCTGCCTCTTTACTTGTCGCTTGAATATCCATGGGGCCTCCTGCGTGAATAATCACATCCGTTTTCAATATCCTCTCCTTATCTTCAGCACTTAGACCTAAATCTATTTTCGTCAAATCACCTTCAATAAAGTGCATAACTGCCTTTTTTAAGATGTCTCTTTCTTGAAAAATGCGTGTTGCTTTACTTTTCGACCTCACTAAAAGAAGCATTTTAACATCCTCTTTGGCTAATTCTTTCACTAATTGCTTTCCAATAAAGCCTGTTCCACCAGTTAAAAATACTGTTCTCATATAAAATCTCCTTTTTAGTACTATTTAGTACTAATTTGATGTAAAAAAAAGCTTCTTTTATCGAAGCAAGTTAAAAAATTGATCTGCTGTTTTCGTGATTACAGTTGCATCCTTCAATGTTTCTGAAATAAATAACGCTCCTTCAAGATTTGTAATAAAAAGTGATGCAACCTCATCAATATTAATCGTATTTCTGAATTCCCCATTCTCTACCCCTTGTTTAAGTAATAGAGAAACTTTCTTTTGTAATTCTGTAAAAAAAAGACCTATTTTTTCTTTTATTTGCGTGGCCTGTTTAGGACTTTGAATATATAGAGTAACAAATGGACAGCTCCCCTTATACTCTCTCGACTGAACTCCTTGTGATAATTGCTTTAAAAACAGTTGGATACGATCTTCAACTAAAAATTGGTTCTGAGAAAGTACGTCATCAATTGCAGATTGATACATTTCAATCCAATAATCAACGACCCCTTCTAATAATTCCTCCTTATTAGAAAAGTGATAATACACATTAGACTTTGAAACTTTGCTTACACGTACTAATTCATCCATACTTGTATAAGCAAACCCTTTTTCTAAAAATAATGTTGCAGCTACTTCAATCACACGTTTTTGATTCATTAATTTTACCTTTGTCATAACTAGAACTATATAGTACTAATTTAAATGTTGCAAGTATTTATGTTAATTTAGAAAAAAGTTTGATTAAAAAAGTTCCACTAACATTGATTTTACTGTAAAAAAATCTTATTTTGAATAAAGTTGAACTGAAACCCGAAATTGTTAATTCACTATCGTCTAATAGGACTTCTTCAACTTCACCATTTTCATTATATTGATAAACAGTTATAGGGGTCCCGCCCCATCACAATCAAGCTAAAGGGAAATTGTATCCATAAAACGAAAAAAACACTATTCTTTTTGTAGAAATATACAGAAAGGATGGTGTTTTTGATATGAATTTATCGATTTTTGATGAACTAGAATTGTTTTCTAAAGAGTTAAAACGATATATGTCACCGCATGCTTTGGAACAGTTAGCAAGAAAAGTAGGGTTTGTTCAACGAAAAAGTAAATATCGCGCACAAGATTTAGTAGCCTTATGTATTTGGTTAAGTCAAAACATAGCCCATACTTCATTGACACAATTATGTAGTCGATTAGAAGCTAACACAGGTATTTCTATGAGTCCTGAAGGACTCAATCAACGTTTTAATTCTCAGGCTGTTCAGTTTTTACAACAACTCTTAGCACATTTACTTCATCAACAATTTTGTCCTTCTAGCAAAATTCCAACTTTGTATACAAACTATTTTCGGCGTATTCGTGTATTGGATTCTACACATTTTCAGGTTCCAGATAAATTCACTTCTACATATCAAGGTTCAGGTGGTAGTGGTCAAAATGCTGGCGTGAAAATTCAACTAGAGTATGACTTACTAAGTGGCCAGTTTCTACATGTTCATGTAGGATCAGGAAAAAACAATGATAAAACGTATGGTTCTACTTGTTTAACGTCCCTTCAACCGAACGATGTATGTATACGTGATTTAGGGTACTTCGATTTAAAGGACCTACATACGATAGACAAGAGTAATGCTTATTTTATTTCAAGATTAAAGCTCAATACACGTATATATCAGAAGAATAAAGAGCCTGAATACTTTCAAAATGGAACAATAAAAAAGCACTCTGAGTACATCCAATTAGATATGGAGCAATTCATTGACCAATTACAGTCCGGTGAAACATATGAAATTCCTGAGATTTATATTGGAATGTATCAAAAGCTTCCGGCAAGACTAATTCTGTATAAATTAACTGAAACGCAAATGAAACGTAGACAAAAGGATTTAGCATCTAAAGAACATAAGAAGCAAATTACCTATAAAGAACGCAGTAAGCGGCTTAGTGCAATTAACTTTTACATTACAAATATTCCTTTGGAATATCTACCAAAGGAACAAGTATACGATTTTTACTCCTTACGATAGCAAATTGAACTTATCTTTAAAACATGGAAATCGTTTTTTCGTATTCACCACTGTAATTCTGTAAAATTAGAACGACTAGAATGTCACTTATACGGACAATTAATAAGTATCCTTCTTTGTTCCTCCACCATGTTTCAAATGCGCCAATTACTCCTCATCAAGAAGAAACGAGAATTAAGTGAATATAAAGCAATTTATATCATCAAAGATTATTTTTCACTTATTTATCAATCTTTACAAAAAGACACTCAAGAATTAACAAAGATATTGTTTCGTCTGTTTAATCTCTTACAGAAAAACGGACGAAAAGCACATAGGTATGAGAAAAAAACAGTCTTTGATATCTTAGGTGTCGTATACAACTTTTCTATGTCTCACAATCATGTAGCGTAATCCAAAAAAATTGAAACCCGATAGGGTTTATTTGTTATGCAAATCTTTAAAGAACTTACACTGGATCTTTAGAAAAAAGAAAAAATCTCACGTGAAATTAAACTTATATAATCTTAGCTTGATGGCGATGGGGTATTTCCCACAAGACACTAAGTTTGGCGTTAAAGGAATTAGAGGCGGATGGAATCGTGGTAAGAAAAGAATATCCGCAAATCCCTCCTAAAGTGGAGTACAGTTTATCAGAACGAGGGCAGTCCCTTATTCCGGTGTTAGATACCATGTGTGAATGGGGAATCGCGAATAGATCATAAGACCAGTACGGTATTCTGTTTTTGGTGAAGTGAAATTTAGGCAAGGCGAGCATTAACACAGCGACGCAAAGGCACATTCCATTTTGAGGAATGTACCTTTCTTCATGGTTAAGACTTGCCTCGTGAAGGAAATTCAGCACATGGCTCACCGATTATGGAATTTCCAATAATATGAAGAATATGAAGTCTGTATTTCCAATATGTCTTGATTTTGTTGTAGTATAAGCTCGCTACTTATACTCTCCTTTAGGTAAGGTGCTTTCCTAAATGTGCATACTTACTTTTTTTCTAATCGTCAGATATACTCAGTACCGAACGAGACAAATATATCTAATAGAAAGTGGTGGATTCTTTGAAAACACTGGTTATTGTTACTCACCCTAATATTGAAAGCTCCATTATTAACAAAAGATGGTTGGAGGAATTGAGAAAGCATCCAGGAGAAATTACGGTACATGAGATACACAAAGCATATCCAGATGAGAACATTGATGTTAGCAAAGAGCAGAAGTTAATTGAAGAACATGGTACGATCATTTTTCAGTTCCCAATCTATTGGTTTAACTGCCCACCTTTTTTGAAAAAGTGGTTTGATGATATATTTGTAGAAGGATGGGCATACGGTAAAGGAGGAGACAAACTTAAAAATAAAAAGATCAGCTTTGCAGTTTCCGCTGGGATCAAATCAAAAGATTATTCATCGACTGGCAGATACAAGTATACGTTAGAGGAGTTGCTACGTCCGTTTAAAACAATCTGTACGTATACACAAGCAAACTATCAGCCATTTTATGCATTTTATGGAGCAGAACATGAGCCGTCCAGTCAAGAGGTTGATTTCAGTTCCCAAGAATACATTCAATTTATTAAATCGTTATAAACTCCAAAGGAGCAGCTGAGCGGAACTACACGGCCAGTAGGGAGACGGCACTTGAAACTGCTGTCTCCCCTTTTTTCTTGGCACCTATTCTACACCGCAGATCTGTCTTTGCACAATCCCCCTGGTGTACTAGAATGAGGAAAGGAACCACAACGATAAATAAGCTTCTCTGTTACAAGAAAGCCTAAAAATTTCGTTCTAGGGATGCAATAAAACTTTAACTTGATGGGCATGGGGTATTTGTTGCTCCTAGCTTGACGGCGTGGCGGGACGAGACCTGTTAGAGATTATTTCACGTATTAAAATAGAAAAAATGAATGAAAAATGGATTTACCAAACATTATATGATTAAACAAATTGAAGAATATTCCCCAATCTCTTATCACATAAATATCATCAAAGCCAAAACAATCGGATATTATATGCTTCGCCTCGGTTTTTCTGTTTTAATTCCTGTACTTAGAATAAGGCTCCGTATATTTGATTAAAATCACTCCTACAACATTCTTTTACCCGTGGCGTCTCTGAAATTCCGTTAAAAAATCCGTTAAAACCTTGCACTGATTATATGTGACACTGTTATAAATAGAAGCCCGTAAGTGCCCCACATCTCTGTGCCCCTCCAGGCCAATAAAGCCGTTAAGCCTCAATTCATGCAATAAGCACCTTTCCAATTCTTCATTCAGCAGGCTAAATGTAACATTCATAATGGAGCGACTGTCCCTGTGAGCCAACCCTTTATAAAATCCGCCGCTTCTGTCAATGATAAGTCCAAATTTTGAAAGGTCGGGAAAGAATATCGCTGGACATATCACAAATTAATGGTATTTTCCTGTCCGGGACTGTCTATGTTTAATTTCATACTCCCCCATTTTTCAATCGTTCGTCCTAGCGTCATACAAAGGGAACCGGGAAGTAATTTCCTTCACCTTACCCTTCATTTGTTCCTGAACGGCTGACTGCTGCGGATTTTTTAATGTGAGTGCAATGATTCTGGCAATCTCCTTCATTTCTTCCACCCCCATGCCTCTTGTTGTCACCGCAGGGGTGCCAAGACGAATCCCGCTCGTAACGAGCGGACTATTCGTATCAAAAGGGATTGCATTTTTATTGACAGTAACCCCTATATCATCAAGTAATTGCTGGGCTTCTTTTCCGGTCAACCCGATATTACGCAAATCAATGAGAATGATATGATTATCGGTTCCTCCTGTAACAACACACAACCCTTCTGCCATCAATGCTTCCGCTAAAATTTTGGCATTTCGAATCACGTTTTCTATATATGTTTTGAATTCGGGTTGAGCAGCTTCTTTGAAAGCAACGGCTTTTGCAGCAATGATGTGCATGAACGGACCGCCCTGGGTAGCTGGAAAAACCGCTTTGTCAATAGCCTGTGCCCATGTCTTCTTACATAAAATAACTCCGCCTCTTGGTCCGCGTAACGTTTTGTGGGTTGTTGTCGTCACAAAGTGGGCATACGGCACAGGGTTCGGATGCAATCCTGCAACCACGATGCCTGCGATATGAGCCATATCCACAAGGAATAAAGCGCCTACTTCATGGGCAATTTGAGCAAAGGGTTCAAAATCAATCGTACGTGGATAAGCGCTTGCTCCTACTACAATCATACGGGGTTTGTGTTTATGCGCTAAATTTCGCACTTCGTCAAGGTCAATACGGAAGGATTGAGCGTTCACTCCATATGAAATAAAATTATACAATTGCCCAGAAGCATTAACAGAACTTCCATGTGTTAAATGGCCACCATGCGACAAATTCATACCCAAGATCGTATCTCCAGGTTCTACAGCGGCAGAGTAAACGGCCATGTTCGCCTGCGCCCCTGAATGTGGCTGCACATTGGCATATTCGGCACCAAATAGCTCTCTAACTCTTTCCCTCGCCAATTCTTCTACAATATCTACATAGGCACAACCGCCGTAATATCTCTTTCCAGGGTAGCCTTCCGCATATTTATTGGTCAGAACCGTTCCCATTGTCATCATTACCGCTTCGCTCACAAAATTTTCAGAAGCAATAAGTTCAAGTTTGTCACGTTGCCGTTCGAGCTCTTGTTTGACAGCCTCGGCTATATCCGGATCTTGTTCAGGTAAATATTTCATTTTATTTTCCTCCCCCTAAAAAATTGCTTTTGCTTCAATAACGGCCTCCACGTCTTGAAGAGATAAATCATCAGGTTCTTTCATGGATAGACCAACTTCCAAATATCCAAGATTGCCGTAAATATGTTGCTCTTCAAGTACATGATTGATGGTCCCATATATCGGGTTCAGTATAAATCGAAAGGAGCGATTTTTTCAATTTCATAATCTATATCATAATAATAGGAATATCCTATGATAATAATCTCAAAAAAAGCAATACATATAAAAGAATCATCAGGTTTTACCCCTCCCTACAACAATAAAAGCAGCAGCTACTCTGGCTACTGCTTGTTGTCAGGTTCACTTAGGACTTTTCAGAAAAAGAAGGGGGTGGATGCGCCCTGCGCTCCAGTAGAAGAAAGGCCAACGTGTCTTTTTCCGACCGCTCCCGCCCACCGCCCTTCCTTCTTTTCTTACCTCCCACCATAAAAATTGGTCGATTCACCAAATCAGATGTATATAGATATTGGGAACGGTACTCTCTTTTGTTTTACATTATTTCATTATACTGCCTGAATTTTACTATTTCTCTTTATCTACATGTATCCCCAGATCATTGACAAGAATATCGTATAAGACGCTGGACTCCTTATTTAGGGTATCCAAGAAATTTTTTCCACCCCTATCAACTCCAAGTTGCTCTTCAGTAAGATACTGTGTGGCTGAAATATTCTGTGCTTTTATCGGTTGATTTATATTCCAGTTTTCATTTTTCGATTCAATTTTCAGGGATTCAATTCCGCTTTCATCAGGGATTGGAAATGCGAAATGGAATGTCATATCAGACTTGCGTTCATGGAGTTTGTTATCAACCAGAATATCCGCCTTAATATAATTATTTTTGCTGAAGAGTTGTTGTGATGTTTTATCTTGTTTAAGCGTAGTAAGTTGTTCCTTAAGTTTAACAACCATTGTATCCAGCTCTTTTTGGAATGTTTCTGTTGTCAGTTTTACTGAAGCATCTGTCTCATTAATGGTATTGACTAGAACCTCGATAGCTTCCTTATCTTTACTTATTCCTTCCATGAAGCTAAGAATAAGGGAAGGAATTTCATCTCCATATATTTCCACATGAATATTCTTCCCATTTATGCTCTCGTCCAGTACTTTATCCTGCTTGGATGTTACTTCAAGTGTAGATGGATTCGGCAGGTGTTTAACAATGTACGGAGTAAGCTTTTTGATAGTAGCAATATAATTTTCATTGTTAGCAGATGGTGAACCTGTTTTATCTATCATGCGAATCGGCTTACTTGCATTATCTAACTGAAGAATGACTTCCTCTTGTTTAAGGAACAGCTTAAAAGGAATGTCACCCTTTCTTACTGTGATTGTACCCACAATTGACATCGTATCTTTATTTTCGTTAATCATGTGCGCAGTGATTTTTATGTCACTGAATAACTTCAACAACTTCAATGCTTCTTTATCTTCAACTTTTTTCTCATCATATTTCAAATTAATAGTAGTAACTCCCTTTGACTCCATCGATGCGATTTCCATTTGTTTTACTGCGTATTGAGTAAAATCCATGTTTCCGACAGACGAACAACCCGTTAATAATATGACTGTTGCACCTGCGCTGGCTAAAATTCTCTTCATTTTTTTCATTTTACTTTCTCCTTTTTTTACAAATTTGTAAAGCATCTTTATCTATTTGGCAGATTTCTTCATCCATTCAACAAGACTCATGTTGCTGGTAAAACGAATCTGCTCAACCTCCTGAATCGATTGAAGTTCGCCATTATGAATAAGCACTGCCATATCAAGAATTGGCTCAACTTCTGCAACTTCATGGGTAGACATGATAACGGTCTGCCTTTCAACATCAATAAAGGAAATCAAACTTTTGATAATAGAATTTCGAACAATGGGATCAAGACCAGACAACGGTTCATCCATTAAAATCAGCGGCACTTGGCGGGAAAGTGCCAGAATGATCTTTAATCGCCCTTTATTGCCTTTTGATAGTACTTTTATAAACTGGTCACCCGGTAACTCCATAAATGTCAGCATTTCTATTGCTTTCTTCTTATCAAAATCACTATATATACTGCCGAAAACATCAATGGTCTGTTGTACCGTATAGAATGGATATAAATGATCTCCATCCGGTAAAAACGAAACCTGTTCTGGAATCCGCCTTTTGATCTGCTCTCCATTGATCATAACCATTCCACGAGTTGGCCTGATTAGTCCAGCCATTAGTTTCAGCATTGTTGATTTCCCGCTCCCGTTTGTGCCGATAAGTCCAATAATTTTACCTCTTGGAAGTTCAAAACTTATATTATGAAGGGCAACTTTGCTCTGGTATTTTTTCGATACATGTTGAAATTTTACTAGCACATCCGACATAGAATTCTCACTCTCCTAACCGTGCGTTTTATTCTTCCTGTTTCAAATAATCCTGGATGCCTTCAATAATCTCAGAAGGCGAAAAACCCATTTCCTTCATATTTCTTACAAACTCTCCGATGTATTCAACCTTAAGCTGCACCCGCAATCGCTCCAATTCTTCTAGATTCTCCGTCACGAATGACCCCTGACCTCTTCTTGCCTCTACAATGTTCATCCGCTCAAGTTCAGAATAGACACGTTGTACAGTATTCGGATTAACTCCGGATTGCACCGCCATCTCCCTTACAGAGGGAAGCTTCTCCCCCGGTTTTATTTCCTCTCGCACAATTTGACGGCAAATACGCGCCACAATCTGCTGATAAATTGGTTGTGAAGCGTTAAATTCTTCGCCCATCTATTACACCTCTACCTTCCTGTCCAGTAACCATCCTGCAAGAAAGAAAAAGACTGCCATTAATGGTAGTTCAAATACCACTTCCCCCTTGTACATTTCAAGGTACGCCCAGACGGAATCTCCTGAAAAAGCTCCCCATTTCGTTAATGTACTGTACATCTCCGTTCCACTAAAGGAAAACCAGCACCAAAACAAAAAGGTGAAAAGGACAAATATAGTGAACCCGCTAAACCGTTGTAGTTTGCGTTTTACAGCCTGAATAGAGATATTGAACAAAAGAATCCAAAAACCAAGACTCAGACTCATAAATAAAATCAGAGAAAACACCGATAAATAGGCACCTTTCATATAACTGATATAGGCTCTCGGATCAAACTCATCCAGAGAGGCGGATTGTGCTAACAATAAGGTACTGTTCCCTTCTATCTGACCGATGCTAAAGAAAAAGGCGTAAGTGATAGCGTACGAGATACATAGGCTAATCACAGCACTTCCCATTTTCACTGCTAATAATGTCCACCCTGATTGAGGGAATTGAAGCCAATACACATAGGTCCCTTTCCATTCTTTCGATAAACTAATCCATAGGTAAGCTGGTATATAAAAGATATGAGTAAAGAGAAGAACTGTCATCAAAACACTAACTGCCCCTGTGGGTTTTTGGTAGGCAGACCATACACTAAGTAATCCCACGGCAACCAGTACAGCCAAGCTTCCCAACATCCATCCTTTCATTAACTTTAAATCTTTTCCGAGTAATCGAAAGCATGTTTCCATTAAACACCACTCCTTTTGTATCATTGTCTTAGTGTATTAATTAAATAGTACACTAAGACAAAAGAAGAATCAACCAATAATATTTAAAAATATATTTATGCCCCATATAAATTTACACTCAACTTCATCATCTTAGAAAAACAAAAGGGTTCGTTCTACATTTGCATAAAAATTCAATTGATTTTAAAAGCAGTGTTACCACCTAACGAACTCATACTGTAGATATCGTATAGAATAATAGGGAATCTGCTCCTATGCCTATATTGTAAACACAGCTTCTTTCTCATTAACTTGATGGCAATGTAACGGGACCCCTATATGAATTTCATCTGCGTTCATCGGCAGAATCTGGTGAATTTTTAGCTCTGGTATGTCGAGAATTTCATTGATATACTGTATCTGCATCTGTCCATTCTTTATGTTGTTCGGTGAAACTTACAACATTACAGGTTTAGCAGATGTTTTTCCATTTTCAACCTTAGATTAGTTCGTCAAGCACTGGTTTTGGTTTTGAGCCCTTATATGAAAACCTTTTTACTTAAAGGAGAAGGCCAAAATGAAAAAAACATTAATCGTTTTAATGATGTCTATTATGTCACTTAGTTTGTTAAGTGCATGTACGGAGAGTACTAAGCCAATGCAAAGCGCTGTTAATGAAACACAAAAAGGCAAAAGCAGTGAGAGTAATTTAATTTTATACGAGAACACAAAGTATAATTTCACACTAAATATCCCCAAAAAATGGGATGGAAAATATGTTGTACGAGAAAAAGACAATAATATTACATTCTTTAGTAAAGCAAATCAACCAGGGGGAGAATTATTTAATATCCAAGTTTGGGCAAAAGAAAAATGGAACAAAGATGGTGATGAGTTAATAAAACTCATTCATATATCTAAGATTGCAGAACAAGGCGACACTGTATATACTATCAACACGCCTACGGATGTTCAGTATGATAATCAAGATGAGAAGAAAAAGACAGAATATTTATCCATGGCAGACGATATAAATTCGATAAAGGCATCATTTAAATTAAAATAAGTATTCAAAGGCTATCCCCACTAGGATACGGACATATCAACATTGTGGGTAGGTATTCGTTTAACGTATCTAACGATATAGAACAGGGCAGATTACGCCCTTTGTTGCCACTAGAACAAGGAAATGAGGTTGAGAATGAATATGTTTGAACGACCATTTATTTTAGAAAAAGTAAAGTGGATACTACATAGGAAAAAGCGGTTGCATTTTAGTCATCCTATTGTTTTGAAATAAAGTTTGATCAAAAGCCTCTCGCACACCAACATTTTACGATAAATAAAAAGAATCCATTTTGAAAAAAGATTGATCAAAATGGATTCTTTTTCAGCAGATTTAAGTTTGGTTTTTATAAAAAAGTTTGATCACTTTTGAGGTACTAAAGTTTATTTTCGACTTGGCTTATAACATCATCAAAATCCTTTTCTTTGTCTATTCCCATTGAAAGTGTTATTAGATAACCATCAAGGTCTCTCAAAACAAGTTCACGAGCGTTCCAAGGACGATCAATAGGACCTTCTACAACTACTGCATTGGCCTTACTTGCCTTTTTCGAATATAGATCAACATCTTCCACAGAAAAGTTTAAAACGACACCCTTCCCGTTAGAATCCATATCATTTTGTTCTGATTCTGAAATCAACATTATGTCCTGATACTTTTTGCCTCGAATATGAGCCATTACAGTCTTCCCATCTTTGCCTGGTAACTCAAACACAGGTTCAAAATTTAGAACTTCCTTGTACCAGCAAAGGGAACTTTCCATATTACTGACAGAAAGTTTTACAAACAAAGGCATAGGATAAAATTCCATTATGCTTCCCTCCATAATTAAGATACATAAAACATATGCTATTACGTAGCGTGAAGGTCAAGCATTTATCTTATTTTAAAAAGGTGCAGCTTTTTTATAAACGGTTAAAATTTATTTTAAATCAACACAAGAAGGTTAATATACAACTTTGTTTCCCGATATAGGACCTTATTTTCTGTTTACACCTAAAAAAATAAAAAAACGCACATTTTTAAGATGAAATACAGTCTATATAAAGCTATTCATCCTTCTGTCTTGCTATCCATCAAAAACAAAAACCTGGCTTTGGAATAATATCCAAATTCCTTCGTCCAACCTTTCCATAAGGTGGATGTCAGTGATGCTGCCCGTTAGCTTAATGCTTCTATTTGTAGGGTGATCGGCATTCGGAACATATTCTTGTCATCCGACATTTTTTATCATATCGGTCAAGCAGCTCCGGGAAGCAATATCCCAGTTACGGAAAGTCCAGCTCGTCGTCGATGACACGGAACATCTCTCCAGTCTGTACCGGGTACCGGGCATCCAGTTCCTCCCACTGCCGCTTAGGTAAAACCAAAAAGTCGTGGGTATCTGAAAAATACGAGGCTTCAAACAGACGAATTTCGTATTTATCCCTGATCAACTCCTGGAACCCACGAATCGTGATATAGCGATCTTTTCCAGAAAAAGTGAGCGCAATCGAATGCAGTTGTCCATTGTAGATAACCTCCAATCCTTTGTCCGTAGTCGTCACCTCAACCGTTTCATCCGGAAGCCGTTCACCGAACAATCGGACGATTTCCTCATCATACTCTCGCCAATCTACGGTGACGCCGTATATAAAAGCGAACACCATCGGAATTTGCTCCTTGATCGCAAACTCGTCCGACAGTTCTTGTACATCATCCATCAATTGATAGTGCTCCAATGTTTCACGATGCTTCTCAATAAATTGTTGTAGCTGTCGCTCGGCATTCTCATCTCATTATCCTCCTTGTGTTCACCCAATCGGCCAGAATCACTTCTGTAACCTGTTCTGACATAACCGTGATCGTCAATGACCTATATAATATGGACACAATTAGTAAGAAAAAAGTTGCAGTTGCTTTGTACGTTCCGTGTATCTAATTCCTTTCTTCTTTTCACGAATCGCGTAGGTAGTTTTTCTTCCCCCCACGTATACGTCCCTTCATTCAATTACTTGTCCAGGAGCCGACTGTTCCATAAAATCTTGTAAACGAAAATAACCTATATAGATTTTGTTTAAGCCATTAACTTATACATCCAATTCGTTTTAAAACACGTTCATGATTAGCGCGCATTATTTATGATCATAATGACGAATTTACCTGCATACCGAGTGACCACTTTCTTTAAAAACAGTAAAAAGGAAGCCGCATCACAGGAAGAAGCTGTTGCACAAAAGACATCACCGCTATGAATATCAACCGTTCCAAACAATTTGAGAAGGCTTTCATCTGTGAGTAGCGTGTTTCATTCCAGTTTCAAAGCATATTAAATTAAACCCTTAATCTATTGATATATTTAATTCATAGGCTCTGTTAAACTTTAATGTTGATTTTAACACAATGTAAAGGAACTTCACTAAGCGAGCTTCTTTATTTTTTACCAGTTTGTACAATTTCGTTTAACCATTGCTTAAATGCTATTTCAGTTTCTGTATTTGCGTTTACAATTTTATATCTCTGTTCTACGGGTAAATTTCTATACCATTCTTGGCTTTCTACACTGTGGCGTTCATTTTTGGGCATTAAGTTATTCCAATCTAAATGATTTAAGTTAGAGATTGCTTGATTAGATAATTTTTCGTATAGTGCATCTATTTCTATACCATCATCTTGTTTGCCGTAATCTTCTAAAAACAAAATTTTTTTCTTATCATCTCTCATATAGTAACAGTAGCCTTCGTATTCTAAGTCACCTATACCCAATGTAGGGTGTTCGTGGTTTTCAGTACATAAACAAATACCGCAATTAAATGACTGAAAAATACTTTTAAATCTTGGAAGAAATTCATACTTTATTGGTGTTATAAGCGGGCAATACCATTCTCTTTGTTTTAGACCTAAATATCTTTCCTCAATTCGTATTTCAACATATTTATCTTCGTTAAAATCCTCTTTTTTCTTGTCATTTAAATAGTACCTAATATATTTATCAACAATTCTTTTAATATGTTGATGTGGTGGTAATAAATCGCCATACATAAGTAATACTAATTTCTCCATTAATGTATATACACCTCAAATATATTTTTTACCTTATTACTTCCGTTTTAGTTGGTTACGAATTAACTTGTTAAATTGAATTTGGACAAATGCAAGCTGTCATAAGTATCTGTCATTTAAAATAAAAATGATGATAATAAGAACTCTTTAATGTTGTGTTTAGTGCTTTCGTTACTACGACTATCTACAAACAAGAACCAATCATACTATCAACTTTTGTTTTCACAACACGCCCCATACAGGCAACCTTTGAGACAGTTGATTTGGTACGGTCTCTTACAACAAGGACACAAACCTGTTCGTGGCTTATCCCTCGATGTTTAGATTTTCTACCACATTTACGAGGTTTACGTTCTGTAATGCCACGTTGCCCTTTTTGAGAGTATAAGAAGTAGGTTTCGGCAACTTCAACGATACTTTCAAATTGCTCAAAATCTATTTGTTTTAATGCACTTAACAATTTATGTCTCCAATAAAAAAGCGTAACCCAAGTAACCCCTACGATTTCGGAAGATTTTCGCAGAGAATAGCCTTTGAACATACAATCAACAAATCAAATCACGAATCCGTCTTTCATCAACAGAAGGCTGAAAACTGAAATCGAATTGCTCCAACGTTTTATGGAAAAGTAAATGAGCCAATCGTGTTTTCATTCGAATGAATCAATCCCTTTTAGCCACGATTTCCTCTTATAAAAGCTTGTCCAAGAACTCCAAATACGATATATTCTGAGCAGCAGCTTCTTCTGCGTGGCTGTGAATAATTTCCGGGATTCGTACCCACCCCATTTGCGAAAAGGCTTCTTCTAAACGGGCCTGAAGTATCATTGTACGACCACCTCTTCATCAGCAAACTGCTCATAAACTGATAAATCACGTTCCACCACTTCTGGGCTTGGATTTGAAACCAAATGCGGCATAGGTTGGAGAGTTCGATGTCTACATCATGAATTCCTTCGCCATTCCTTTTGTAACAATAGGCAAGCTTTCGACCCTCCAACATAGGATCCGCCGCCGATCTTTCCTTTGATTGATGCAACGCCCCGTTACTTACCATATTTGTATGGCGCAGGCCGTACGAACGTACATCTTCATAGGCAAGCCGGGAAAAATCATCCTTTGTCCATATGCGGGCGATTCTGTCCTTTTCCAGGTAGACAAAGGAATCAGCAATGGGCAGGGGATGAAGACGGTGTTCACTGATGAGCAGAGTCGTATCGTTTTGTTTGAGCGTGCCCAACATTTCAAGCAAAGTTTGAGTCGCATGATGATCAAGATTGGCGGTAGGCTCGTCCAGAATTAGAAGCGGCCGCATAACACGACGCATTGCCCGGCCTCCACAAACAATCCGATATTTTTCACGCCTGTTTCGTTTCCAGCTCCCCCATCTTTATTGCCATAGCAGAAGGTGACGCCATTCAGCTTAATCATGGGGCCATGCCCCCCGCTAAATAAATAGCTGCCCCCATCAGGACGTAACCCCCTATTATCATGCAGTCTACAACCTTAAAGCCTACAGGATGAATGGAGGTTCTGACGCAGCTGCACTCGATCCCCCGAAGTTCCGCAGACGACGCAAGCTCCACAGACAGCTTTAGGCACCGGACGATCAACGGCATAAAGAAGCATTCATAAGCCATTACAGGATGCCGCAGCGCATTGTACCAGCGGGGGAAAATGCTTCTGGCCCGGATGCCGTCGCGGATTGCACCAATTTCCATCATCAAAACGGGGTAAAAGCGGATCAGAATGCAGAGCATAACCAAAACCGGTTTTGGAACGGATAATCTTTCCAAAGCGCACATGATGCTGCCGGGAGCTGAATGAATCAGCGCTGTCCCGATCATGACCATAGGTATTAATCTGGCAAACGTGTAAAGAATGATGATGATTGATCCAGAATAATCCGGCAGTATAGACAAAGCGGCCATTAATGCGATATAGGAAAGAAAAAAATGAACCGCCTTCCTGAACAATTGATTGCAAAACAAATACAATACGCTTAAAACAACCATCAAATGCACCTGCAATGCATCACTTGCAAGCGTAGCCAGGATACTTGCCAAAATCAGCGTAATTACGTGTGTTCTGGGATCAAGCTGCGTCATACCAATTTGGCTTTTTTCACATGCTTTTTCAACAGCGTGTTTCCAAGGAAGCAACCGGCAAATGCTCCCGTAAGAGAAATCGCACACATGCTCAGAACCATGCTCGGCGTACTAAAATAATACACCATGTTATCAAGCTCTGACGGAGGATAGCTTTGCGACAAAATCGCCAGATATTGCTCCCTGAAGAAAACAAACGGTACAGCACCGCAAAGGGAGTAACCCACATAAAATATCCCGTAGCCTATGGCATTGCGGAGAGGGTGTTTATATGTATCCTTTCCCCACATGATCAGCTCGCACAAGACACCCACGACAGCTAGTGTGATCAAGAAGTATACAAATCCGAAAGCCAACAAATATAATCCCGTGAGCAGGGCGGTAAAAAACAAAACACCCCGTTTGCCTATTTTATTGGACATCACCATGTAAACAGGACCATTAACTAACGCCGTAATTCCCCCTACAGCCAGAAAATGAAGGGGACGGGCAAACATGTCAACCATTGTCATAACAATGATCATCAAGACATTAAAAATGGCAAGTGTAATGAAGTCCCTCATTTTCCAGTTGTTTTGGACAGCTCTGTTTTGTGTTTGCATTTGTGCTTGCATAATCGTTCCTCCTTGTATGCTTAAAACAGTCTCACTTTCAAGGTGAGCCATTGAGATTCATTATCATTGAGAAACGGATGCTTCGCCGCCTGTAAACGGATTATCCTTAACGTTAAACGGATTTTTTTCGATCGCAAGACTGACCGATTTCGCACAGACTTACTTTCCCGACTTCACTGGGATTGTAACCATAGGTTTTACGGAAAAGGGAGGCAAAGTGGCTCAAATTGTGATAGCCGACCAGCATGGCCGCTTCGCTCACATTGGCCTTCCCTTGCTCCAGTATTTTGCGCGCTTCGTTCATTCGCAGCCCGCGCACATAGCCGAAGACGGTCGTGCCAAACAATTGTTTGAATCCGAGTTTGAGCTTATAGTCATTAAGGCCGACTAGTCTGGCCAGCTCAAGCAAACCGGGAGGCTCTCTCCACGTATGGGACAAAATCTCTTTCGCTTGGTGAAGACAACGGATATCATCTGCTTTCAGCGCGGATGCCGCTCGAACAAGTTGTTCTTCCTTTTCTGCCCCGTCCAAATGATAGACCAACAGTTCAATCGCTTTCCCTTCCAGATAAAGCTTCCGGAACGTACCAGAATACGGACACTGTTTTATTTGTTCGACGAGAAGAGAAATGTGGGGAGAATCGGCCGTTTGTTTGCAGAAGAATGGTTCGTTCGAAATACGGGCAAGATCAGGCAGCAGTTCACCAAAATGCCTTACATCGATACGAAGTTCCATATGAAAGATTCTCTCCTGGGGAAAAAGCTCCGCGCGAACCTCCGAATTGCTCATATAAACAAGATTGGAAACTCCCGGAGATAAGCCGTAGCTTCGGGATGAATCTGTCGGTTCCCAGCATCCTTGGCCCGATAAAGTATAACTGATTTCCAGGTGAGGATAATGGACACCGACATCCAATGTGACAGGTTCGTGAAGTCTCCCATCAAACCAATTAATCTCCATGCCTTTTCTCAAAAAAATCCGTTGTATATGGCCCGTCCCGCCCAGTATCGGAATCGATTGATCATATTGCTCCCGTTGTCGCGACGACAACGGAATATCGCTTATCTCCTCGATCATGCAACCAAGATTTTGTGTATTCATTTGCAGGTTCATACCTTTCCCCTCTCACCATCGTTTCGACAAATGCCAGCTGGAACTCAACATTACAAGTCATTATAGATTAACGAAAAAACACGTGAAGTTACAATTTTCAGTTTAAATGATAATGATTATTACTGTCAATTAAAAGAAAAAGCCGGTTCCCGTTCGATAGCGGAAAGTCGGCTTTCACTATTTATTCGGCGGAATCATTCATGTTGCCAAGCGCCATTCGTTCGCTTCCTGCTGTCGCTTCCACAACCGGGCATACAAACCGTTTCGCGACAACAATTCGTCATGGCAACCTTGTTCCGTGATTTGTCCATTGTTCAGCACGACGATTTGGTCGGCGCTTCGCACCGTTTTCAGCCGATGCGCAATAACGATCACGGTTCTGCCATGAACGAGCCGGTCAATCGCCTTCTGAATCTCCGCTTCATTTTCGGGATCCAAAGAAGCCGTCGCTTCATCGAGCAGTACGACCGGCGCATCTTTGAGCATCGCTCTCGCGATGGAAATACGCTGTTTTTCGCCGCCCGAAAGCGTGCAACCGCCTTCGCCGACCAACGTATCGTAACCGTTCGGAAGCTTCATGATGAAGTCGTGGCAGCAAGCCATTCTCGCCGCCGCCTCGATGTCTTCGCAGGTCGCGTCGCTGCAGCCGAAGCGGATATTGTTTGCGATCGTGTCCTGAAATAAATAGACATCCTGAAAAACCATCGACACTTTGCGCAGCAACGCTTCCGGATCCATGCCGCGAATGTCTTCGCCGCCCATTGTTACCGTTCCTCGATCCGGGTCATAAAACCGGGCGATAAGGCGAAGGATGGTGCTCTTGCCACTACCGGACGGCCCGACCAATGCGGTGAAAGAACCGGCCGGGATGCGAACGCTCACGTCTTTCAGCACCACCTTGTCGCGATAGCTGAACGTGACCTGCTTTAGTTCGATATCGTGTCCGCCAGGCGGCTGCCGATCCCCTGGCATGCCGGGCTCTTCAAGCAGCCGCACGATGCGTTCGCCAGCCTGCTCGTGATAACGGAACTCCGCGTAACCCACGAGCGCCGTCGTCAAAGGATCGAATATTCGGGTTCCCACAAGGAGGAAGGCGACGAACGCAAACAGATCAAGAGTTCCGCCGAGCAGTAGATGAACCCCGACGATGACCATAAGAGTGAGCCCGGCCCGAATGCAGGCAATTGCGCTCAACACGATCGGCCCAAGCAGCCCTTCGATGCGGATGCTGTGCCGCATCAATTCCTTGAACGAACGCTCCAGCCGGACAAATCGTTCCCCGGTCAGGTTATAGGCTTTGATGACACGGATGCCGTTCAAGTACTCCTGCAACCGGTTGGCGGCATCCATCTTTGCCCGCATGTGCCGGGCGCTCAGCTTCCGCTGTATGCCAGAAGTAAGCAACACCAACAAGACGGCGATCGGAAACGCTGCAAAAAGTGAGAGCGCCATTCGCCAGTCGAGGATGGAAAGCCCGGTTAAAGCGAGAACCGGCATGATGATTGCCCCGAACATCTGTGGCACTAGATGGGAGATACCATGCTCCAGCATCGTAAAATCGCCCATCATCATATTGGCCAGATCGCCGGGATCGCGCTTGTTCAGATACCCTAGCGGTAACTGGCGCAAATGCTCGGCGAGACGGGCTCTGCCTTCCGCCGCTGCGCTGTATGCGCTGCGGAACTGGGAGCGGTAAGCGGGGATCTCGCATCCGTACAGGAGAAACAGCGAAAACACCATTCCACCGCATACCCACCAAAGCCGCGTCGTGTCGAGCATCGCGCCGGGATGGACAAACGGTTCGAAGATCAGTCTGGCCGCTTCCACCAGAAGAGCAAAAGGTACAATTCCGGCCAAATTCGCCAGCGTCGTATAGAAAACGGGCTTGAGCAAGGAACGGGGATTACCCGCCGTAATGTTGCGCAGCATGCTCATGATTCATCGTCTCCTCCTTTACTTTGCCGATTTGCCACTTGTCCGTATCCGTGTAGGCACGCCACATTTTTGCATACAAACCGCCCGAGTCTAGCAATTCCTCATGCCTTCCCCGCTCGGCAACCCGCCCGTCGTCCAGCACGACAATTTGCTCGGCATCCCGTATCGTGGACAGCCGATGCGCGATGACGATAACCGTTTTCCCTTTCATCAACACCTTCAACGCACGCTGCATTTCATACTCATTCTCCGGATCGGCAAACGCAGTCGCTTCGTCCAGCACAAGTACAGGAGCGTTTTTCAGAATCGCTCTGGCCACGGAAACCCTCTGCTCCTCGCCGCCGGATAAATAAACGCCGCCTTCTCCAATGAGCGTGTCATAACCTTTCGGAAGTTGTTGAATAAATTCATGGCATTGGGCCGCCTTCGCTGCAGCATAAACCTCTTCCGGCTCAGCATCCGGTCGTCCGACCGCGATATTGTTATACACCGTATCATAAAACAGAAACGTCTCCTGAAACACGAAGGCGACGGTATTCATCAAATCCGTGGTCCCCATATCGCGGACATCGACGCCGCCGATTCGAATCGCCCCTTCTTTCACATCCCAGAAACGCGGCACCAGATTGGCCGCCGTCGATTTTCCAGCCCCCGAAGGGCCAACCAGCGCCGTCACCTCCCCTTGTCGAGCCGTAAATGAAACGTCCGACAGGGCCTCTCCGCCCGCAGACTCCGTGCTATACGAGAAGGAAACATTATCAAAGCAAATTTCGTACAACTCCGGCTTTTTCGTTTGTTTCGGTTCCGGCACAGGCCGCTCCGCCAAAATACGATCAATGCGTTCGACGCCCTCGTTAATATCTTTGAGCGTTGAAGTCAGAAACATGATTTTGAACATCGGAGCGGAAATCCCGGGGGCCATGACCAGGAAAAACAGCAGCACGGAAGCGAAAGCGACGCTATCCGGATCGCGGCTGAGCAAAAAAACGCCGACCGGCAGCACGAATGCCGCAAACGAACCGAGAATGACTTTGAAGATCAGAAATCCGTGTTGAAACTGATCGGTATATTTCACGCAATAATCCCGATACTGGATCATGTCCGCGTAAAATTTGCGGAACGAATACACGGTTTGCCCGAATACTTTTACAGCCGGCATTCCCCGCACGTATTGCACTGCGGATGCATTCATCCGCTCTAAAGAGTCATAATAGCGCCTGACGGTTTCTTTCGTTATTGAACCGCTCAACAGCATCATCTGCACTCCGAACCCGAGCGCGATCGGCACGATGCAAGCGATGGCGAGCCAGACATTTAGCGTAAACATGACAACGATCATCAATACAGTCGTTACCGCAACATGAACGAGATCGGGCAACTGATGGGCGACAAACGTCTCCACTTTTTCCACGTTTTGTTCCAGCGTCTTCTTGACAGCTCCCGTCGAAGTGCCGTTCAGCCATCCGAGCGGCAGCTTGCCAATGTGGGATGAAAGCTTTACTCTGAGCCCGTACAAAATGCGGAAAGCGGCGATATGCGAAGCCATGACGCCAGCGTAAGTTGCGAGCAGACTTCCGACGAGGCCTACGAGAGCAAATATCCCCCATCTGATCATATACTCTCCATCGGCTAAGGCCGGATCCGCCGCATGCGTGAGCAGCTCTTTCAGAATGAAATAGACCGAAACGTAAGGCACCAGCATGCCTACAGCGCTGACCGAAGAAAGCAGACCGGAGACAATCAGCAGTCCACGCCTTTCTCCGGCAATTTCAAGCAATCGGGTGATGCCCGTTTTTTGAGTCATTTGAATCCCTCCTCGGATGAGGTTATCCTTCACGACCTTTATGGCCATGTCATCTTTTTCTGTGCTGGTGTACGAGGTTTCGATTTTGGCGTTCGGTTAAAATAACCTAATATACAGCATCCCGGCAATGCGCTCGTCGTCCCGCTTCAACCTGCTTTTCTCCCCTTTCGCGACAACCAACAAAATGGCCGGATATTGCGCCATTTTCCACTTGTACATCTCTTTAATTTTTCCCAGCATCAATTTGTACCGTTTCAATTCGCAAAACGCTGCGACGGCGACATCCAGCAGTTCCACGCTCGTTTCTTTCGTCAACGGCATTTCAGCAAATCGCCGTATCGTCCTTCTCTCCCGGATCACATCCGCGATGCTCAATGTCCTTCCTCCCATCTAAAGCTTACAAATTGATGCAATCCATTATTGCTTGCCTTTATTGAGAAAGATTATCATTGCAAGGCGTGCGGAACCACCTCTGGACGGATTTTTTTTGACGCTATACGGAGCGATTCATCCTGGAACTGTGTCGTTGCTTCGGAAACCGTGGTCATGTCGCGGACTGTTGCTCCATGAACGATTCTTCCTGAGAGTGAAGATAACTAAAAAACCGCTCCGTAGAGCAGTCAGCAGTTGAACAGTTAACTTCGCTATTCCATTAAGTCCTGATTTCCTGTTGCCGACGCATTTGCGGCAGACTTATTCGGAACCGAAAGCATGGTAAGGAACAGCAGCATAACAAACGCACCGACAAGCGCAAAAGGAAGATGCTTATCCAGTCGGTAAAGAATCGTGCTGAGAATCGGGGCGAGCATAGCAGATATGCCTTGAACCGATCCCACCAGACCTGCTACGCCTCCTTGTTGCTCGCGTGCAACAGCAAGAGATGCTCCCGTCATAAAACCCGGCATCATCAACCCCGCTCCGACACCAAACAAAAAGAAAGCCAAGTAAAAGCCGGTCAAACTGACGACAAACAGAAAGAGCGCAATGCTCATCATCAAAAGCAGCGACCCAACCATGATCAGAGGTTTAGGTTGCCACTTCGGCTTTTTCATTTGCAGCCCTTGTGTGATGATCATCGCAACACCGCTAAACATCAAACCAAACGAAACCATTCTAGCGGTTTCCTGAGTAGTCAGAGACAACTGGTCCTGAAAATAAAAACCCGCGATCACTTGCAAAGTAACAATACTGAACATCGTTGCCAATCCGGCGAACAAATAGAGGCGGACGCCTTTTTGAAACGGGTTCACCCTCGGAAACTTTGCCTGAATTACCGGTTTTTGAGCCGGGATCAGCAGAAGAACGACGACTAATGCAACAAGCGGTAACAGCGTACCCACATAAAGCGGCCAGATCAGACCGATGAGCGCAAAGGCTCCGGCAATCGCCGGGCCAAGCACGAGGCCGAGTCCATTGGCGGCGCCAATTAAAGCCATCCCCGAAGAACGGCTTTTTTCATCCGTGACGTCCGCCATATACGCTTGCGCTGCCGAAGGAACAGCCGGAATAAACAGACCGATCAATGCGCGTGCGACAATGAGCAGTACGACTAAAAGTCCCCCGCTGATAAACTGCATCAAACCTGCATACATCGTTGCTGTAAACAGGACATAGCTCGCAAACATGCCTACAAAACCAATCAAGATGACATGCTTTCTTCCTTTTATATCACTCCAGTTTCCCCATACCGGCGCCATCGCTGCCATTGCGATGGAACCGAGAGAAATAATCAAGCCCGAGTGGATTTCGCTCAGTCCCAGTTCGCGTATGAGCGGAGGCATGACTGGAGCGATGATCATCAAACCTACCATCGCGACAAAAACACTTAAAAAAATGCTGAGTCGAATTCGCGGCATTCTCACGTCTTTCTCCTTTCTAACATTCACAAATAAGCATGCTTTCTTATGATGTTAAGAGAGAAACAAAGAGACTGCCACCATGAAACGGATCGTTTATGCGGTAGAACGGATTTATTCACGGTCAGCATGCAGACAATATTCGCGTAGCCCGCCACGATCCGGTAGTTGAGAACATCCCCTTCACTTGCAGTGTTCGGGATCCTCAGTTCGATAAGCGAGGCAGTAAGCCGCTGATAAATCGCCAACATCTCTACTGCGGCCATACTTCCTGGCCTGGTACCAGCGTTGATGCAACCAAGGGCAAAGTAAATATTTCTTTAACTAAAGTCCTTGCCCTAAAGAGATTTTTTATATTCTGATTTTCGATAAGATTTTGCTGATAGGTGGAATTAGGAGGAAAAACACATTGAAGCAAAATTGGGAGTTAGAAGAACTAATTGAACATTTTACTGTTATTCCAGAAGAAATGCGCCTGCTTAAAAATAAATATGGAGGAATACGATTGGGATTTGTAGTGCTCCTGAAGTTTTTTCAATACCAGGACCGTTTTCCAAAAGCAAAAAATGAAATAAATCCTCAGGTCATTGACTATATACATCTCATTTGATAAATCGATAAATTCTTGTGGTAAGAGGGAAGAAAAGAAGGGCGGTGGGCGGGAGCGGTCGGAAAAAGACACGTTGGCCTATCTTCTGCCGGATAGCAGGGCGCATCCAACCTCTTCTTTTTCTGAATCGCCTCCTTCCAACCACACTACCCTGTCAAACTATCAAGTGTAATTTATATAGGTTGAATGGATTATCATCTGCTCTATCTTTCTGAATTCTTTTTCCCCTTTTAAGTAAAAAGAGGACACCGCCTTTAATAAGCCTGTAGCAAGGTATATAACCCCGCTTGAGCTTAACAAAAGTAGTGTCCTCCAATGTTTGGTCAGACGTATCTAAAACAATCCTCTCTATATTTCCAGGATTCCGGCACTATCCATTTAAGCGATGTTGTACACAACTCTGGATTCTCTTCTTTTGTTTCATCCTGAATGTCGTAATATACCAGTTCACTCTTATCTACACCTAAAAATCTACATGGTACTACTGGTCCACTAAAATAAAAGTAAATACATTCATCTTCTTGTGGTACCCAGCGCTCGACTTCTTCGATTCGAATCTCAAATGATTTTCCCCATGGTTCTTCGCAGGTAAGAATCCCTTGTTCTGCGTTTATTTTGCTTATTCTGACTGGAGATTCACATTCTTTTATCACTATATATCTCTTTTCTTCCATCCAATTTGGTAACTT
Organism: Aneurinibacillus migulanus; assembly: GCF_001274715.1. Taxonomy (GTDB): domain Bacteria; phylum Bacillota; class Bacilli; order Aneurinibacillales; family Aneurinibacillaceae; genus Aneurinibacillus; species Aneurinibacillus migulanus. The sequence goes on from NZ_LGUG01000004.1 coordinate 3,420,682, forward strand.
ATGTCGTGCCATTCGTTCTAAGAAGTAGGAGCATTCAGCAGTAATTTCTTCTGTTTGAATTGCTTCTCTCACCGTCGATAATAGGGCCTGTAGCCGTTCTCTCATTTCTTTATCAAATTTCATTTCTGTACCCCTTATTTTATTTCTACTCATGCTTATAATATAATTTTACACGCATCTCGACTGAACCCCAACAATATCCATTTTCACCTCTTTCTCCGACTTCTACCTGGGATACGAAATGCTTCTCTACAACCGATATCGACAATTTTTCCATCTGTAATAACACCATCTAAGTTTCCATGCTCTGGAATAGGAAACTCATCGATAGCCCAACCTAGCGGTGGGAGCGGAATTCATCTATGATGATTTAAGACAAAAGGCGGCAAACCAGCCGGAAGCGAAGTCGACTACGCCCTAAACGGCTCCAATGCTTGCGAACCCAGCAGGCTAATGAACTGAGGCAACTGCTCAAAGATTGGTTTTTATCGGATAAATTAAAATTCTAAAAAGGACATGATTCACATACCATCTAATCATGTCCTTTTTTACATAAAATATATTATTAGGCATTCTGAACTGGATGGTAGTGTGGCGCTACCTTTTTCTGTATACACAATTCCAAAATAGACGGATACTCCCTCTATCCCTTTAAAGTTAGGTTGCTGTATTGCTATATGTTAGTATACTAACATGGATGATTTCGCTCATATCCTTGATAATTGTAATCACCATTGTATGGGTTTACCCTATCGGCAAAACTTTCACCATATACAGGTCCAATGTAAATTTTCCACAAGTTTAAGACGTTTACTCTTAAGCGGATACATACGAGAAAAAACCTGATGTTTCCTACTCTAAGGAGTCACCAGGTTTTTGTACATCAATACAATCATCATAAGTTTTTATAAACGTTCCCACGACAAAAAATATGGACACTACCTTTGCATCTGGTGTCAGTTTTGTTAGTACAGGGCTATTTCTTTACAAACTGGGCGAGCCTCGCACGGGCATCGGCAAAATCCCCTAGACTCGAATAGCCGTATAGCGTCTCCAGCCTCAGTCCGTCGTCCAGTGGGCGTCCGATCAGTTCAAGGATGGTCTCCTTGGCAGATCGAACGGCATTACGGCTGTTGCGCCGTATCATGTGCGCCGTTTCCTCGGCGGCCTGCATCAGTTCTTCCGACGGCACGATGCGGGTGACCAGTCTTAGCGCGAGCGCCTCCTGGGCCGAAACCTCCCGCCCTGTCAGGGTGAGATCAAGGGCTACGCCAATCCCGGCCACCGCCACCAGGCGGACCAGTCCGCCATCGCCTTGGTGCAGGCCATGGCGTACCTCGAAGACACCGAATTTGGCCTTTTCGGAAGCGATGCGGATATCACAAGCCAGAGCGATTTCCAGGCCGGCGCCGACGGCATGGCCGTTGATCGCGGCAATGATGGGCTTGTAGATACGGTGCTGCCCACGAGTCAGTCCACCGCCGAGGCCATGGGGGAAATTCTTGCGAACATCCAGCATGTTGGCCCTCTCCCATTTGGGGATAAAGGTCTTCAGATCGGCGCCGGCGCAAAAAGCCCTCCCGCTGCCGGTGAGAATGGCTACATCTACGGCATCGTCGGCGTCGAAATCCCGCCACACTTCCTCCAGTTCCGCGTTGGTGGCCTCGTCAATGGCATTCATCGCCTCGGGGCGGTTAAGGGTGACATAGGCCACGCCATCGCGTTTTTCATAAATAACATTGTTCATAAGGATGTACCTCCTGACTTCCCCTACCAGGGGATATCAACGTATTTGTCCAGCTTGGCCTTGGCGATGGCCAGGCTGGCGTGGGCGACGGTCTTGCCGTTCATACTGCAATGTCCACGGAAGACGCCGAGGCGATCAGCCCATAGCTATAGCTAACCTCGAGGATCTGTAGCGCCTTAAACGATCCGACAATGCCGAAACTGGCGACATGGGCGCGGGTATTAAAAAGGAGAGCACGATGACTGAGACGGACGAATTTATGCTGTCCGGTACTGCCGGAGGTAGGCATTAGTAGCAAATCGTCGTCCGGCATACTTTCCAGCGGCATGGTCGATGCAAACATCCGATCGGTAAGGGTGAACGGTAGCCTCCATTGCATGCGTTCCGCTCCTTGCCGCCATTATCCCCACAACGCCGCTTCCTGAGCGTAGAAACTCCGACCTGAAAACACGAACATGGAAAAACGCTCCCCCAAGACATTGACGGCGCGCTGGACATTTGCTTCCGTGGTGATCACTGCGTCTGGTCGCAGGCGCTCCAACAGCGAGGAGAGGGAACTACCTCGCAAGCTGGTATCGATCGGAGAAAAAGCCGCACCACAGCGGGAAACGGCAAGCAGTGCCACGACGAACTCTGCGGAAAGGCCGGAAAGTACTGCGATGCGAGCCCCCTTGCCTACCCCTATCGCCTGCAGATGTAGGGCAAGAGTCAGGCTGGTGGCATCCAACGCTCCATAACTCAGAGTCGTGGACTCACCAAGCAGGTGCAATGCGACGTTCTCTCTGCGGTCACGCTGCAGACATGCCTGATGAAGAAATGTCATCCCACTATCTTCCTCAACCTTTGGAAGTATGGATGCCAGGTCTGTCCCGGCCAATCCGAAGCCAGGGGCATTACATGTCGCTGAAATGATTTCTCAGTGTCCTTTACGATTCGCCAGTGAAATCTCAATTTCTACTCTAACCTCCATTTCTTGATCGACATCTCGTGCATTTTGGGTTTCTGTGCCTTTCCCAAAGGCGTTACTGGAAAATTTCTAAAAAATTTCATGTACCACGGAAGGTGAGAGTCTGGGAGCTTATCCCCACAATCCCGAACGATCTCTTCTTCGATGACGGTGATTCCTTCCCCCAGTATGCTCATACTGCCGCTTCTTCCCTAGCTTCCTATCAGAGATTACGAAAACCTGGGGGTTCAGTATTTTCGGCTGATGGTTCCCCTCTTGTTGATCACCTCTTTTATGCGTTCTAAAATTCAAGAAAACAACTTTTAAAATATTCGGAGAGTAAATACTTTTATCGATGTTTGAGCATGTTTGTAAATGTAGCTTTATAAAAAAGTTTGATTATTTTATTTCTCATAACCATGTTAGTCACCCTTTCATATTTTGGAATTGTTTATCAGACGTTTACATATTAACATAAACTGTAAATTAATCCCCAATATTTTCTTGTAAATTAATTTCTTTTATAAATACACATACATAAATACAATTTCACATTGTTTATAGGAAAAAATACCATTTTTACTTTATATATCAAATAATCAGCGATTCTATTACCCCATAAAATATACAAAATGGTATTAAAATATAGGAAAATAATATATTTTGACAAGGGTGTTGATTATCCAGTACGATCCAGATTGGATCGTCACCACACCGTGCCCCAAACGGGCGGCGGTTCGTCTCCCGCACGGAAGCGTAGAGGGCCGCTTTTTGCCCTGGCCAGGCGGGACCGCAAAACATCTGGGTAGACGCGAAGAAGGAGACAGTTGCGCTCCTCTTTCACCTGGCCGGGGCAACCGCTCGGGAAGAGAGACGAAAGGCCTTGTTTGTGTCCCGTTGTGGTGGTCTTTTCCTTTCGGAGCAATCAACACCCTTGGTATCCATAGATGGATAATCAACAGGTGTGATATTTTGATTAAAAATAAAATTAAAAATTAATTTATATGAATTATATTTCGTACTTATAGATAATCTTAAGAGGAGAGCCTTATATTATCTGTTCTTATACCATCTTTTTCTGAATCGCCTCCTTCCAACCACGCTACCCTGTCAAAATATCAAGTGTAATTTATATAGAACAACAGCTTAATAGAAGTGAGAATGATATCTGGCAAAAACGAAAACGTATATCTGAAATGCTCATTGAATATGAATATTTCAGACAGAAATACCAAGTATACATCTTTATTTTTCAGTACAGGACTCTATTTTCCCCTTGACATTTTGGATGATAGATAAACAAAGTTGTGAAAGAATAGGATCGCATATAAAATTAATCACAATTGTTACTTTGATGGAATGAAGCTGGATGGGAGATATGTGTCACATCAATTCAGCCATTGTTCGTTTCGAGAGGTAACCTTGAATAATGCCAGGATTAGCGAGCGATTTGAGGATTGCGATTTTACACGAAGTAATCTCCATAAAAAGGCCCGAACAACAGACTTTTTTTTAGAAGTGTCCATTATTCGGCTTATAGTTCAAGTAGCCAATCAAGGTTTTTGGAAGTTTATTCTTTCAATTATTGGTTAGTAATAACATAGCACACATTAAATAAAATTTTATTATTCTTTAGATGTTTAATAAAATTATTAAGTGAAATTGTTCCTTGAATGATTTCGTAATCTCCCCCTTGATATCTATATACATCTGATTTGATACATCGACAAATTCTTGTGGTGAGAGATAAGAAAAGAAGGAAGGGCGGTGGGCGGGAGCGGTTGGAAAAAGACACGTTCGCCTTTTTTCTGCCGGGGCGCAGGGCATATTCACCCTCTTCTTTCCCCATCTCTCCTACTTCCAACCACGCTACCATCATAAATTCTTTCCGAATAATTAATGGAGTTAAATTATAAATCGCATCTTCATCATCAACCCAATATGGAATTGGTAACTCTTTAGTTTCTATTCGTCCTGCTTTAGAGAGTAGCCTAGTATGGCACGTCCCTCACTTTTTACTGATTCCACTTGCTGCCCTTCCTGTTTCTTATGATAGTAGTAGGTTGAGCGTGGAATACGGGCAAAACGCAAGACCAATCGTTTCGGATAGCCTTGCTGGATATAGCGTTGGACTACTTCAAGTTTTTCAGCAAGTGAGGGTTTTTCTTTTTTATCAAATCACGTAAAATAGCGATTTCTAATGCCTGCTCGCCAAGTAACCGTTTGAGCTGATCGTTTTCCTGCAAAAGAGCTTCCCCCTCTGTCACTCTAAGTGTAATCAAAACACACTCATCGTGCCCAACTTCTCTAGGGGGATAAAGAAGTGTAGCAACTAAATACTTAGACAACTACACCTTTATTGGCTTCATTGGCTTGATATAGGCAAAGACTTAGCATTCGATAAACGAGTGGAACAAATGTATTTCAGCGTGTTAGAAATCCAACTATGCAACGGTTGAAATGTTTAGAAGTACATAAAAAAGACCTCAAATTAGAGGTTGCTTTATTCCTATTAGGTAACATTATTTAACTTTTTAAGTAACACTTTGTGTAATCTTTTTTGGCACTTAATGTTATAGGAATCCTTCTCAAGTTTATTGCTTTTGAATTTCCCGATAGCTTGACGGACATCTTTATTGTAAATGATTAGTTCTCTGTACTTTTCATCATTAAGATAGCTTTGGAACCATTGATATTTTTTTAAATGCTTTAGATTTCTACCTATATCTTCTTCATCAACCTTTAGAAAAGGTATATAAACAGCAAGGTTCAACAAATCCAGTATAATTCCCAATGATATCCATTCCTCTCATAAAGTATCTGTAAAGAAATACGTTTAAAATGACAAAAGATTTCATCAATTCTGTTGTCAATAGAAAATAGACTATTTGTATACGATACATCATTAATACGGTTCGAAAGAAATCGACAGAAGCAGTATTAAATTGTTGATTAAGTCCTTCCGGGCTCAGTGCGATTCCTGTTGCAGCCTCGAATTGACTACAAAGTTGAGTAAGGGAAATTGTAGCTGCTTTTTGATTTAATCATACATGCGGAGGAAGAAAATGGCGGACCCAGTACTTTCGTTTTCTTCTTACACTTTCTCTTTAGGAATAACGTTCTTAACTTGATGGTGGTGGGGTATCGTCATATCGCCATATAGCATATATTTTTTGTTTGTCAATCTTTGCTTTCAAATTATGGAATACATTGGAAAAAGCCCCGAACCTGAGCAGTGCTAAGGTTGGGACCTACAACATGATCGTGCGAATCTATTCATGTGGGGAGTGGACAATGTTCGGTATTCCTTCAGTGTCAGTCAGCATCCTCTGCTGCAACTGCTTACCGGTAGCGTCCAAGGTGGAGCGGGCAATTCTGTCATCCAGCCAAGTGCGAAATGGACAGATGTCCTTTCGCTTGATCGTCCGATATGTTTCGATGAATATGCACCGCACCGCTTTCTCGGCCAACGGCCACGAACCCAGAATCGTCAGCGCCGTACTGAAGGCCCGTTGTTTGTTCGTGCGGACAGACCAGCTCCTGGAACGTCTTCATATCTCCTGCTCTAACCTTTTTCATCAAATCTAATTCATCCGTACTATCCATGACATGCCGTTCTCAATCAGGATATTAATTCCACTTCATAACATCCGTATTCAAAGACAATTTGTACAATTAACCGTCATTAGTAAACTTAGCTACAATAGTGTCCTTGCCCTTGCTGCTAAATTTATAGTCTTCCCAATCTGCTTGCTCCTTCGTTGACGATTTCTTCATCTTGTTAGGTACTCCAGCCACCTGGTACACTTTCCTCGTCTTAGCGCCGACCGTTGCAGATGCCAATCGGCATGTTTATGTTTTATGGAGATATGGTGGAGGTAAGCAGGATCGAACCGTTGACCTCCTGCTTGCAAGGCAGCCGCTCTCCCAACTGAGCTATACCCCCATATTGTTTTAAATGGCGGAGCCGACGGGACTCGAACCCGCGACCTCCGGAGTGACAGTCCAGCGTGAACTCCAACTTCACCACGGCTCCGTGTTAAAAAATAAATGATATGGTTGTGGGGACCGAACTTGAACCTGCGACCTTTTCTGTTCACTCAGAAGAGGTCTTTGGGTGTATATTCTAAAGGCAGCCAAGGATCTACATACATTATTCTATGACTCTTTGTTATATCGGAAACGGCAAATTACCTATGTGATACGTACAATTTAGAGTATAACGTCCAATAATAGGCATTTTGTAAACTAAAGTAGCCGTTCCCGGACAGGAACGGCATTTTATTTACGGTCGATTACTTGGTTTTATAGATGGTTTAACAACCGTTATCACAAGCACACGCGATAATGACAAGGAGGATAAAGAGAACCAGAATTACACCGATCGCCTCATTACCTTTGAAAAAACCCATGAATTTCCCCTCCATTTCATTAATAGATGCTATTACATTATGTAAATGGAGAGGGACAAGTGTTAGGCAAATATTGCTAGGTAGGAAAAGTGTGTTTTTGCTTGGTATACAATCTTTGTTTTTCGCTTTTTGTTGGTACTACATCTTTTATTCTTTATCCCAAATAAATATATAGTTAGGTTCCGGCTCTTTTACCAAGAGCTTATCTTCGCTTATCTCAAAATCCAGTAAACCACTGTGTATGTTCTTTACTATCTCTTTAGGCAGTCGAATCCTTCCGTTTTCATCGATCTGTATAATATACTTTCGTATTTCTGTCATTCTGCTTTCCTTGTTTCCATTTCGAATTTGCACATGCCACAAACCATCATTGTTTCAAATTGTATATATGCAGCTTTAGGGTGGAGAACTCGGAAATCGTGCCTATCAAGTACTTCATACCACCTGGAACGAACGAGGCAAGCAGTGAGACACCCCTACGTAGGGTCACCATGCCTATGTGGGCTTATTCGGCATGGTTAACGTCATACGGGTGATTTTTTCTGCCAGCCTGCTTCGCAGTGTAAAACCGCCGATTTCCAGCGTTTTTTGATGACGATTCTCGAACGATACGAAGGCAAACGCGTCATCCTTGTCATGGACAATGCCCGTATCCACAAAGTAAAAGAGCTGCAGCCTTTTTTTGAAACAAACCGGGAGCGACTTTTCTGTATCTATCTGCCGCCTTACTCGCCCAATTTGAATCCAGTCGAGCGCATGTGGAAAGGGCTAAAGGAAGTCGTCATCGCCAGCCGTTTTCATCCTACACAAGCTTCGATCGCACAAACCGTTGATGATTTTACTCATTACGTAGAAGAAAACATGGAAAGGGTATTGTCACGTATTGCAAACGTTCATTTGTCGAATTCTTAATCGCGATTTATATAGTTACATTAAAGTTGTTTCAAAATTTCGTGTTAAAATAAAGAGCACTAAACCTTCACATAAAAAAGTATATTTAACATATTGTGGTTAAAAGTTCCAAAGTAGTGAAATTACGAAAAAACATATTATTGAAGAGACATCAGTTCCTAAAAATTCCTTAGCAGACCAAGCCTTTTCTTGTATCCATTATTCAGATTCATATAAGGCTATACTACCAGGTGAGTCAACTTGTGAAGTGGGGTCTATAACAAAATTGTTTTTAACTTCTGTTCCTACTTGGGTTACTTACTTAATGAAGATACGCGACCGATTAGTCAGTCTTATTGGGTTAAAGACATCTAGTCGGTCTAAAATACAAAATATAATATTAAAGCAGGGAAGTAGTATAGGACTATTTCGTGTAATCAATCGTGCATCTCATGAGATATTGCTAGGAGAAGATGATCGTCATTTGAACTTTCGTGTATCCATTTTATTAGACGAAGTAGATGGATTAAAATATGTAACCGTATCAACTGTAGTATATTTTAATAATTGGTTAGGAAGACTTTATTTTGTTGTTGTAAGAAGAGTTCACAAAGCAATAGTACCCGCAATGTTGAAGAATATGGTGTGTAATATTAAAATAAACACAAATAGCTCCCACTAGTTGGAGAATTAACATATTCACTGATGTAGTAGTATTACACCAAAAAGCATATCCAGAGTACCAAATAATGAAAGCCAACAAAAAATAAGGATGGTTATAATGAATTCATTCCGTCAATTTAATCAAAGCGATCCACAAACCGATTCTCACAAGTAAAAAAGGAGAATCGGTTTTTTATTTTTCTTCTTTATAATTTTTTACCTTTTGTTGACATAAAGTACATTTTAGGAAGTTATTTTTCATGTCAATCGCTGAATACGCTCAAATTCGGCCGTATTTAGCGATTTTTCGTTTAGGAAATAACGCGAAAATAAGGTTTAGAAAACAAAAGTACGATCTCGCGTTTTCTCCTATTTCTTGCCCTTTAGTTCAATGATTTAATTAAAGGACTTTATTGTTTTTTAAACAACTTTATTTAATTTATTATCAAGACCTAAATTTAAAAAAACTTCTAAAAATAAAGGACGGTACATATTAGTCATATACAATATACCGTCCTTTGAATTTTCTTTATTGTACTAACGTCCCTGTTACTTTAATAAGACTTCATGGCTTTTTCCAATATTTTGGTTATAAAATTAGTTTTACCTAAGCTGTAATCCGTTCGATCTTTTGCGTTTTTTGCCAAATCTTTTTTTAACTGTTCATATTCAATAATAGCCTCTGGATGGTCACGAAGATAATCACGAAATGCTAAATGTCTCGCTAATTCTTTACTGTCTTTGTTACATACGTATAAATGATGTTCCATCCAAATGGTACTTTTCCCATCCCATGGAACAAGTATATCCTTTCTTCCAAAGGCTTCTCGACCTTCAAAACTCCAATTTTCTTGATGGAAATAGCCTATCTTTTCAAGACCTTTTATTACGTTAGGTAGAACATTATAATCTTCTATCACTACATCTATATCTAAAATTAGTTTAGCTCCAAGTCCTTTGACAGAGGTACTTCCAACATGTTCAATAGACAAAATTAATTGCTCCATTGCAGTCTCAATAACGGCTTGTAGTTTACAGAATTCACTTTCCCATTTAGGATTATAATTCTCAATCTTGATTATTTGACTCACATTATCACCCTTTAAAAGTTATATAGAAAAATACCTTTCATTACTACCCCTCTATATAAGTTACACTTAATATTTTGACAGGGTAGCGTGGATGGAAGGAGGAGGGATGGAGAAAAAGAGAGGGTGGATACGCCCTGCGCTCCAGCAGAAGAAAGGCCAGTGTGTCTTTTTCCAATCTCTGATTTTTTCATTCTTTTCTTACCTTTCACCACAAGAATTTGTCGATTTATCAAGTCAGATGTATATCATTTCTTAATTTTACGTTTTAATGAAGCAATAATGGCATCTTTGTTATTGTCATTCATCTCACGTTTCACCTGTTTCGGTGTCAGAACTTGCGATTGCTGCTTACGCTGTCAATGCCGTTTTCAAATTCCTTTTTTTCAACGTTCAAGGGTAGTGACTATGAAGCAATAAGTCCAACGGGGTACCATCTATCCTGATGGTGTGATGTTCAGAATGACAGTACTCGCTTTTCATTGGTACGACTTCAATCTTGTTACACAGTGCCATTAATACACCCCATTTTTAGTAACTGTCCAAAAATATTGTATCCCGATTTGCCCCGCTATCCTGCCTATTAAGGTAATGATTCGCATCATTATTTGCTCAGTCTATAACTTAATTTTCACAGTCTAAGACCGATTAATAATGTAGCCAAGGATGCCCAGCCATATCCTCTTGAAACTGATTTCTGGTTTTCGCTCCAAACAGCTTAGCTATTTCATTCATTTTTTCGGGAGCTTTTATTTGCTAATCGTCTTTGTACTTTTAAATTAAAGAGGTAATCAGGCATAATAAAATTTCCTGACTACCTCTATTAACCTAAAAAATCACAAATTTGCTAGTTTAACATGCTTCTGGTTTCTTCCTGAGGTTTATCCTCGCGAATGACTAATAGTACTCCAATAAAAATTAATGTTGTACCCATCCAAAAAGACAAACCAATCTGTTCGCCTAGTAATAACCAACCTAAAAAAGTACCAACTATCGGCTGGAAAAAGAAAAATAATCCGCCACTGGAAGCGTTAAGCTTTTGCAAGCCTCGATTCCACAACAAAAAGCCACACGCTGTAGAAATAACCCCCAAGTATAGCAGACCTCCCCAAATAGAAGGCTGCATTATCGCTTGAAAATCAATCTTAGTTAATCCCCTAAGCGTAAAAGGTGTTAGAAAGGCAACGGCTACAAGGATACTATAGCTTGTTACGACAATTTGCGAATATTGTCCTGGTACACGCTTTACAAGAACAGACATAAGTGACCATGTTAGTGCTGCGATAATCAGTGATACGCCACCTAGCTGATTTGAGGTTTCGATTTGAGCATTTCCAACAATAACACAAACACCAATTGTTGCTAAAACAATAGAAATTGCTTTTTTTGCGGTAATTTTTTCTTTAAGAATAATACGTGCAAACAGGACCATAAATGCAGGTGTCGTTGATGTAATAATGGCTCCCATTTGTGCAGTTGAAAGCATAGTTCCGACCTCTTGGGTTACGATGGAAATCGTATTCCCAATTAGCCCAATCAAAACGATTAATAGCCAGTCACGTTTCGCGACACGCCATGATTGTTTTGTTATGGCTCCGATAATTAGTAATGCTAAAAGAGCAATTACATAGCGAAGCCATACTAATTCAAGCGGTGGTACAATGTCGACCACGACTTTAACGACAACATACATTCCGCCCCAAATACTGGCGGCGAGTGATAAATATAAAGAACCCAGTAAGGTATTTTTCATTTTTGCCCTCCGTTTTATAGACAATTATTTATGTCCTTAACGGAGATGTAATTATTCTTCCGTTAAGGGAGAATAATTACAGGCACATCATTTTCAAAAAGTGGTGAATACATCATCAGCTTTCAACTCCTTTCAAACCTGTATTTTATTTTACAACAAAATAGCTTTATCAGGTCTACAATTTTAAACTACATTTATTAACTAAACACAGGTTTTAATCAATAATTTTGTGCACGTGCGATGTGCTTGGATTTAGCAATCTTTTTATTTTGGTTATCATTCATAGGGAGTCCTCCTTGGTTATCAATTAAGGGTCCTTACGCTGCAGCTTCGTACACCTCGTATATTACCAGGAGGGCTCCTTTTCTATCAAACCTAGATTTTCTTTATTACAGGAACGCTGCCCGTTAACGGAACAACTAAATTGACATAAATAAAACCGTCAGTTTCTTGACGGTTTAAAGAGTAAATTTATAACAATTAATATTAATGTATAAATATGATATCGAATTACTTTCTCCACACCCTGAGAAAAACCACCTTACGTAATAAGGGTGGTTTTTCTTAACTATATTTTATTGCCAAGCGGTGTTTATTTTTCAATTCATTAGCACTCTCATCAGTTGGTTTGCCGTCCTTTAATATATGTCCCAACCAGAAGCCTCCATTTTCGTTCTTGTAATAAATATAAATCACATTCGGTTCATCTTTGTATATTGCTTTTACAAAATAGTTATTTGTTTTAACATCATAATCTCCAACAATCTCAAGAAAATAATCTTTGGTTAATGACTCTTTGGTCTGCATCTCCTCCAAAAAGTTTTCCCGAACTTTAATTTTTTCCTCCACTTCTCCTCGATAATCCATACTTTCTACAACACGTTGAGGAATATAGTAAAAATACAACCATGATATTAGAACAATGCATACTATGGAAAAACATAAAGCAATGTATTTTTTGTTTTGTACATCCATTATTAAGCCCTTAATATTTGTAATTTTTTACCTTTTATATTATATCATATATTTAAACCCCGGATTTTTTACATTATATCCCGATAAGGGAATGCATTTTAATCAGACTATAAATTTAGAAAGACGAATACTTTTAAAGGTATCATTCATCTCGAAGGAGAACGATGATAGTAACATATCTTTAATATTCTTCTTAGTGGATTCATGTCCTCGTTTATCTACGAATAAAAACGAAGCCAAGTTGTTGTCAAGATACTTGCTGGCGACGCCTTTGAAACGGTCAATCCACTGTTTTAAACGATTATAAACATTGTTCACATTCTGAATATGATAGATTCCCCTAATGATGTGCGATCCATCATTAGACCTGATGCGATAGTGTTCCAAACCTTTCTCTTTAGCATACGTTTTGTAAGCTCTCCATGTATCTGATTGAAAACAGGTAAAAAAATACAGAATCCCCCTTATAATTCGTGTTAAGATAGTAGAAATACAAAAAGAAAGGTGAGAAATACGATGGGATCGTGGGGAAAAGCATCACTGGAAAGCGACGAAGGGCTTGATGTTCTGGAGGCGTTAATCAAATATGTAGTGGACCGAGAATCCGTCAAGTTGAAGGATCTAATAACTCATTACAGGGAGCTCGGGTTACTCTCGGAAGATCCGGAAGAGGAGGATTACCTTTACGATAATACAGCCATTGCTCTGGCTGAAATTGTATGCGCCTATATCGAAAACGGCAAGACAAAGTACGAGGAATTAAGCGGTCTGAAGGAGATTGTCTGGGAAACCGAGGAGCTGCTCGAGTTGAAGCAATTGGTTCAGCAGGTGCTGGATAATAAAGGCGGAGAACGCGAGCTGTATGAACTGAGAGAGGACGATTCAGACTGGATGAAACATATGGAAAATGTGATTCGTATTTTGTCGAAGCGGATATAAATATTGAAAAATATACACGGATGCCGCTACTTGAAGCGGTCGATTGCAAACGGTAACGATAAGCATGCTCCCGCTATTCGGGAGCTGCTGCTTCTGCTCGAACCAGAAGGTGCCAGTGAGTAGTCTGAGACTAGTGGATAAACGGCACAAACCTGCCTTACAAAACGCCCTACTTGTAATTCATAACAAGCTCATATTTCTTAAAAATCCAAGCGTTACTCCTGTCATTCACCGCATGTTTGCTTATGCGAACAGATGGTTTTTGCTCTTGCAAAACATCTGCTGCATGTGCTGAAAAACGAAGCGGTTTTGTGATTTTTTTCATATAGTTCGTTACTTCATCAAAAAACGCATAAGTTAACGGCTGATGTTCCCGAATATCCTCATAAATATAATACTTCCCTTTTTCATCCTCTAAATCTATTTGAAAATCTTTGGGAAGTGAAAGCATTATATACGGTTTTTGTCCTGGCGTAATTCGTATGATGAAATTGTGCTTGTTTTTGCTCAAAGAAGGGGTCTTTCTTCGTATCAACAAAACTATACCGCCCGAGAATCTCCCCGAATACCTCAAGAACGTGTTCTAGATATTCCTTCTTCAAAATAAAATCACCCATTATAATCCTCGTATGAAAGCGGGAATACACCTTCCTGTACACGAATCATTTTTCTTAAACCACGCCTCAGAAAAGATAATCTCCTCGAAATCATAGAGCTAGTTCATATATTCGATATTCACACAATTTTTTCCTTTTGACATATCTTGCTTTTAGGAGCAAGATATGCAAGTTGAAAGAATCTTCATAGAACATGCGGCGTGCAGGGAGAGAGGAATGAACGTGCGAGCGAGTTTTGGCTTGTCGCTCCTGCCGCCTGCAGGCCCATTCCCACCTGAGAAATGACGGCCTCAATCCCATGAAATTCAGGACGAAGGCCACTTAAAGAGGTATATTGAAAGCCCGAGCGCTATATTGTTCTTTGGACATGAAAAGCTCCCCTCACAGCAGTAGGTTTTATTATTTAACCTCTCTACTATAAGGGCCGCATATCAAAGAGTATTGAAACGGTTTATTTAAAATGGCAGACTCAGAAAAATGGCTTGTTATATTAGTCCAACCCTCAACAAAATACTACGCTTAAGAAAAGTGCTCGCTCCATGTAAACACCTCTCCAATATGAGAGATTTGTATATTTTCTCTGCCTGAGCGAAATGCTCATGGATGTATTCCCTGCCTCTTACAAATTATATGGCGGGGCTTTTCCTGCTACAATGTTATCAGGATGAACGTCTGTTGGCTCATAATCATTCATACGAAGAAAGATATACTCAATTTCTTCTAATGGCATTTGCAATTCTTGGCTGACTTCATAAAGTCCCATGTCTTGCGAAAGAAGTTTCCGTGCTTTATTTATCTTTCCATTTAGCCAATTGTTTTCCAACATCCAATTTTTTACCCTGGCTAAAAATTGATTTTGTGTTTCCTTATCTGCATGCTTTTTATATTTAGCAACAGACTCCGACATATAATTATAGAGATAAATACCTAATGCCTCACGTTGTTCATTTTTAGACATCCGTTGATACTGCTCATAGATTATGCTGATGTCTAAGCCTAGAGAATTATCCCTGCTATCAAAACGTCTAAATGTTTTTCGACCATAACTTTCAGGTAAAACACGCAATACAAAAATAATATCATACGGAAACTTCCATGTTTTTGCTACTTCTTCTAACGATAACAGTTCATCTCTCAATTGACCTACACATGTTCCATATGTATCTAAATAAAAAGCTAGTTTCATTCATGCCTCCTTCTTGTAGACAATATTCATTAGTCTTACCGACCTAGATTTGGGTACAAGAATTGCATTACAATAATAAATGATAACAGGGTCTAACTAAAGGATATTATCGGATAGCTTAACCTCATTTTTCTGAACGTCAACTTGAAAACATTTGTAACTTGAGGAATACTGGGATCAACATTTATTTTCTGAAAGTTACGGAAAGTTCAGTTCGTCATCGATGACGCTTCGAAGCATTCCTCGAAAGGATCGAACTCGTCGAAGGTCATCGCGAACGAAGCAATGTTCGCCCAGCCACCCACCTCTCCCGGCAAATCGGCTTCCGTCCGCTCTTTACTCGCAATGTCGCGATATTCCGCATAGCCCTGAATGTCAAAGACCGGTACGGGTCGGCTGCAAAAGAGTCCATCGCGTATGCATAGACAACCTACACCTCCAAATCCTGGACTCTGCAAAAATACAGCCCGTCCTTGCAAAACGATTGCGGACAACAGTTTTTCTGTGAAAATCCGGCAAGCAGTCTTTCCGCTTTCCCATCTACTTCGAAGGCATCAACACAACCGCGAATCAATAAACGGCTGTGCGCTTTTCCCGTGGATTTGTCGAACGCGATCGCCCCGTTCCGGACATCGCCGAAATTCATATAACGTACGATAATTTTATCGGGATTCTCAACTATCTTATACAAATAAACAGGTTGTTTCACCGCAACCAACCTCATTTTGCATTTTGTGTTTCAACTCGCTCTTTCCGCATCAAACCCGGATACGGTGAACAGATTGTCCTTTGATCAATCCAATTCAGCGCGGGAGAATAAATCCCTGATTCCAACGTCGTCCTCGCAAGCATCTTTAAATCCGATCGCAAAACTTTGTAGCGCCTCTCTATTGTCTGAATAAGCGCAGAACATACTACCTTCCGGATCAAAACGTACGATACCAGCCAACTGAGGCATTCTTTCTTCAAGAAAAACAACCGCCAAAGATCCCCAATCGTAACCGTTGCCTTCAAATCCCTCGTCAGCCCGTGTTTGAAAAACCTCATCTTTGTAAGTACCAGCATCCAAAATCATTGACACGTTGCCACTATCATGCTCTATTAGCTGAAACGGTTTAATTCTCTCCGCAATACTTAGCTGATTCACCTCAATGTCATTCTTCACAGAAGTCACTGCGTTTGGCTGCACTGTCATTGAATCCTTTTGACGGTTCTTTCGGTCGACCCCGCGACGGCTCCATTCTAAAAACATCAGAGTACCTTCATCCTCTGGGTCTAGCTTATTCGCAATTTCAAATTCTCTTACTGCGTCCTCATATTGTAATAGGTAGTAGTAGGCATAGCCTACACGGAAATGCCAAAGTGGGTCATGTTCACCTTGTTTCTTGATCGTCAAAAACTGTTGCAATGCTTCATCGTAACGTTCCAGATTGTTCAATGCTCTTGCCAAATGACTGACTAAATCATAATCTCTGTCCTGTTCGGGAATTTGCAAAATCTTACCTACTATTTTTTCAAATTCATCGTCTTCATGCCAAAGGATCAGTTGTTCCAAAAAGTCTTTTTCCATTACTCTACCTCTATTCGTTAGTATGATACGGAACTGTACCAATTTATATCCTAGAAATACGACCCATTTCCATCTGAGAAACGACGGTCTCCATCCCATGGAATTCATGACGAAGCTCCACTTTCATATCAGTCTAACTCTCAACAAATTTTCATATCGATCGATGCAAACTGATAAAAATAGAGCGATTTGAATGCCATGTATATGGGCAGTTAATTGCTATTCTACTTAGTTCTTCTCTTGTGTTTCAAATGCGTAGACTTCTTCTAATGAGGAAAAAGAAAGAAATGAGTGAATTCAAAGCGATCTGTATTGTAAACGGCTTGTAGAATGTAATCTTTTTTATTCCTATTTGTTCCATAATAGCTACAGTTATTTATTCACCTGATTCCCACTGGTTGTATACCTGAATAAACTCATCAGTTATACCTTTTTTGGTCGAGCAAACTTCACTCCGTTATGCAAAGCAACATCGATACCCTTGCGTTATCGCTTCTGAATACGGTCCGGTTCTTCCTGTGCCATTCAGGATAAAATCTGCAAAACAAGATTGGCAATAAACGTTTCCAGGCTATCTTTATTCCACCTTTTCTGTGCAAAAGCAAAGCGATTACCTTTTGTCTATTGCAGCCTGTACAAGTTCTGACAGCAATATCGATTTCTCTCCTTTGGCTTTGGCGGCGACAGCCTTAAGTTTTTCCACTCCGCCCCAGATTATATAGACAATATGCTCCACTTCATAAGGCTGAAAACCGCTAATTTTGTTGAGTAGCAGTCTTACATTAGCTTCTTCCTCCATAGCAGGTTTGATCTTCAGCTTCATCGAGTCCGTGCTATAAAGTAGGCATACAATGAGTGTGGCCATCGTCTCTGCATTCACGCCGTGCTGTTTAGCGAAGGCAACGGTGAACAAATCTTGAACAGACTGGTGCTCCTCGTCGACCTTTGCCATATAGTCTTCCACCAGCGAGAAATGATTCCGATCCGCCAGTCCAAGGCCGAAGACGGCATAACTGCCTGGCATGCAGCTCTTCTCTCCTTCCGTATCCGTATACCATTCGAATTCTTCCATCGCCTCGCGGGCATACTCCTCCAACAGGGGATACAGATTCGGATATTCCAGAGCGTTGGCAAAGAAACGATGCGTACCCGACTTCGCTAATCCTTTGATAGGCAAAAACTGTTTAGTACTGGATTTTAGCTTGATTTGATAGCTATTAGGAAAGCCTTGTTTTAATAAACGGCAAATAAAACGGAGCGCACACGCATAGCTCCCCTCGGCTTCCTGCTTAATAGTAATAGCCACCGTAGCGAATATATCATTTGCCTTGCATTCCACACGTTCATCGCGAAAATAAACCTCTTCCTTGGCAAAGGTTCCGCTACCTTCCTTCATTAAACGGGAGGCCCGGACGCTTCCCAGTTCGACGGCCCGCTCCAGCCAAGCAATCCCCGTGCTTCTGCAGTCAGAAGGCCCATATTTAATAATTGCCACCGCTGTATATAATAGCAGTTCAATCGGTCCTTGCTCGGTACTTTCAAGCTGAATATCGCTTTTTTTTGTATACTTTTTTTGATACCACTGCTCCCCCTGAATGTCAAAATACCGGGGAAGTAACTTGTTTTCCGCCCAACGGCGTAAAGCAGGAACAATACGTGCCCGATGCTCTGCAAGTTGATGTTTATTTCCTTTATTCAACTGCTGAACCCTGTCGAAGACGGATATGATCCACCCTGCCTTTTGATCGGGAAATAGCTCCTCATCCAGCAAATGCTTGGAGAGGAAGAACGTCTCCAAAGGTTGGGTAGGATGCTTTCCCGATTCGAGCTTCGTTTCGATATAATAGGTGATTCGTTCCAGAAGTTTTTTCTTTTTCGTCTCATCGACATACTTGAGAATAGGAATGTTCACTTCGCCTTCCTGTACCCAAAACTTGCCCAAGAACGTAAATTTATAATCAATTAACGCCGGAAACTGGAGGCTATTCAATTTTTGCTGCATAAATAGGGCAAGTTCAGGTACAATCTGCTCCCTGACTTGTTCCTCGGACAATAGCTCGGTAGGCCCGCCATGCCTGAACTTTACTTTCGGTGAAATAAAATCTAATTTAGTATCCTTCACACTGACCCTGCCCTTAGCATATTCCAGCAGGGCATAATTATGAATTCCTACTTGCAGCGAAGTGCGCTTCACGATGGCTTCCGCATCCTTATCACCAATGTGATTAAACCACTTGTTAATCGCCATTTTCATTTCGTTTAGCATCGTACTTAGAATGTTCTCCATAACTTTATTTGTCGTCTCCCATCGTTCATTGTTCAAACCCCCATGTATTCTCTCAAATTTTTCAATTATATATATCTAATTTGATAAATCGACCAATTTTTATGATGGGAGTTAAGAAAAAGACCTGTTGGCCTTTCTTCTGTTGGACCACAGGGCGCATCCACCTTCTCCCTCAAACCGAACATATATTCCTATTATATAAGGAGTCAGAGGAAAAATCTACCGATTTAACATCGTTCCATGAATCCGATGTTGAAAAAGGAGCCTGCTCCATATAAATCATAGTAACGGTTAAGATATAGAAGCAGTCATAAAAAATGCGCCATCCTTTAAAGAATAGCGCATTTTTTCACTTTTAGGGTAGTTATCGTTCCTAGCTTGATGGCGATGCGAATGCCCCCCGATCTTGGATTGAATTTGTTAAACGTGGTTTAATTAATATGAATAAACCCTCACCTGCAATGGTGAGGGTCTTTTATTAGCAGGTATTCAAGCAACTGTTGTCGTCCTTTGCCCGTCTGGTTCCAAACGGCAGCAGCCTTGTCTTTGATTATCCTGATGAACCTACACTCACCCCTCAGGCGGGTGAACCCATGTAGGCAGGAATTCCTATGCGGAGATGAAGCAATTGCTGGAAGAAGCCAATCTGCTAATCTACCAGCATCTACCCCCTTCTGAGATTACAAGTGAGATGTTTCAGACCTATAATGACAGTCAACCCGCTCATAAAATAACGGCATTCGACAACGTTAACTATTGCCTGGCTGTCAAGCCCTTCCGATAATCAATAGGGAGCCACACGGCTCCTATAGTTGGAGAATCTTATGTGCAGCAAGCAGCACACTCTCTCAGACCTTGCCCAATGCTAAATTATCGGCTTCCTGTTCCGGATCGCTTAATGCTAAATTCATTCCAGATCGAGTCCTCTTCATTCAGCAATTCTTTTCCATTCCAAAGGATATCGTAAATGTCACCCTCGTAAGCAATGGCTCGGCCAAATGCAAATGAAATAAAATAGTCCTTCCAGGATTGGAAGAAATGGCTGGCGGCATCAGCAGCTCTCTCTATATAGCTCCATGCCTGTTCTTCGGTTATATAACCAAGTATGTAGCTCCATCTTGCAATATTTACAGCTCGGTCAAAATCCCAGGCAGCAATGGTGTTCACCCGGTCAAAATCGGATTTCGCAAAGGAAAGCTTCTTCATCATCGCTTCTTGGGCTGATTCATAGCATTCCTGCGATTTCCCAACTTCCTCCTCTGTAAAAGACTGGCCAGCTTTCAACGCCAGAAGAAGCTGATCATACTTTGCACGATGCCCTTCCGTAAGCAGCCATTCCAGCGTTTGCACAGCCTCCTCCGGATTACTAACGCCCCAGTATGAAGAAAGGCCTTCCTTCAAGGTTTCATAATCTACCTTCACCGGCAGTATCCGTGGCGACTCAGACCGGTAAAGAGAGAGATTGGCACCGTAGGCAAGCAAATGCTGTTTTTCCTTCGGTAAAGGGTTAGCCATCTCCATTTCTACTCGTGATTTTTTATTCTTTTTCTCAATTCGCTTGCTCGCTGTAATCAAACCCACGATAAGTAAAATCACAATCACCGCAATAATTCCCACAATAATTAGAAAAGTTTTCAAACCATCACGTTCCTCTCCATGTTGTTATTTGGCGTAGTTTAAAGGCATTGTCACTTACAAACGCTTGTTCTGATAATATAATTAAATAAGAACGAATGTTTGAGTGGTGTTGACTTTGTCTTACATTCCGTTTAATCAATCAGCTCACTACATTTTTAAGTACATCCCTATCTCTCTCAACTATGTAGAAAATAAAACGATAACGTTCTATTTTCATATACATTTGTCTAGCTACCACCTTCCTTCATCTAGATACCTTTCTTTTCTTTAAATACAAAATACATACAAAAATAGGATTTACCCATCAAAAATTACTAAAATCACCTCATTTTCTCTTTTAAGGAATTATGAAAAATATATCATTAAATTCTAATACTTGGAACCTCCATTTATATAAAAAACAGCAAATATAGTCTAGAAAACATTATTTCTAACCATTATTTTTTGAGCAAAGAACAAATAACCCCTCTAAATATAAATAGAGCGCCCCTATGTGCGCTCAAACTTGAAAGCATTTTACATTTATTAAACAGATAAAATAGATTTTAATTTGTTAAAGATTAAGTCACTACGTTTTTCGATAAAACTATCAAAGTGTTTATCCATATAATCTTTTCTTTTACCTTGATCTGTATAAGTTACGGTTAATATTTTGATAGGGTAGCGTGGTTGGAAGTAGGAGAGATGGAGAAAGAAGAGGGTGGATACGCCCTGCGCCCCGGCAGAAGAAAGGCCAACGTTCTTTCCCGTATAATATCCGCCTCTAACTCTGCAATAACAGCCAACATTTTAACGAAAATATACGCTAAACCCCACCACAACATTGTGTGTAATCACCAAAAACCATGTGCTTGATACTAAGATAGATACAATGTATATTGCGTTCCTGATTTGTCTTTCAATAGAATTTCACGATTGCCGTGATCATCCACAACCTTCAACTCAGATAATCCTAATTTCTGCTGCAGCAGGGCTTCAACTCCGTCCCTATGAATGATTTTCTTGTATACTGGGGCGGCTGTAGGTGCTGAGCTTAGTTGCAGGGATGTTGTCAAATGAACATCTTCCATATTCCATTTGGTAAACGAGTTTATTGCCAGATTGCCGAACTCCTGCTGGAAGTAGACGATATTCATGCCGACAAAAAACAAACCCATCAGTAGAGGTATCGCCAGGTTTCCCAGCAGACTTTTCATTCTTACTCTTTTGTTATAAACAATGGAAGCAGCAAGTCTGTATAACTGGTATCCAAAAATACCACCAAGCGTGTTGTTAATGATATCATCAAGCTCAAATATCCCTGCGCCTGAAAGCGTCTGGTATGTTTCAATAAATAGCGTAGAACTTACAACGACAAGAAAAAGCCACTTGAAAGCTTTAAATTTTCGGCTGATTAAAGGCAGCAAAATTCCCATCGGGATAAACATTATTATATTAAAAATACAATTTTGAAAATCACGTAAGGAATACTTATTCCATGCTTCAATATAACTGCTGAATGGATGGAGATTCATCTGCAAGAAATGTGAGTGGCCGCGGCCGAAAATGGTTAGCTCAAGCACAAAATCAACATATCCGATGAACAATGCGCCAATAAAAAGCTTCTTTATGTCAATTCGTAGCTTTCTCTCTGATTGTCGATTTCTATAATAAAGGAAATAATATAGTCCTATAAGAACGAATTCTATCCCGATAATTACTATAACCGGCAACATTAAAAAACGTAGGTAATTATATATTTCATTGATCCCCAAGACGAGATTCCCCTTATGATTTTATTCTGATGGTGGTTGACACCGTCTTTCCTCGCAACTTCAAGTCAGAGCCGGTTACTTTTATACATTCTCCTGCTTTAACGCATCAATAATGTTATCCTTTTTTACTTTCGCGCTGGAATAAACAATCGCGGAACCGACAATGACAAATACGGCGGCAATGACGGAAAGAATACTCAGCCAGGGAAGGGCGAATTCGTAGCTAAATTTGTACGCCAATGCCCTATAGATCAGATACATCGTGACGAAGCTGATAGGAAGTCCAAACAGCAGCGAATTGACCCCATAAAAAATACTTTCGTAGTTCATCATTTTGGCAAAGCCTCTTGGCGTCATTCCAATGGATTTCAGCATCGCAAATTCCCGCTTTCGAAGGGATATGCTCGTTGAGATCGTATTAAAAATGTTCGCAATGGAAATCGCTGAAATTAATACGATAAAGCCATAAGAAAAGACGGACATCAATAAAATCTTTTGTTCTTCTCTTTTTCTGGATTGATATAAATTGTAGGCTTGCAGATTGGTCTCTTGCAGCTCTTCGATTTCCTGCTGCGTTTTCATCGGTTCCGTACTTTTCAAATGGAGGTATGTCTGAACGTTAGCCATGTCCTCGTCGTCTGCCAGTCGATTCATGACGCGTTCCGAAACGATGATATTTAACCCGCCTACTCCTGTCGGGTTCATCCCCATAGGAGCTTGATCCGTCAACGCAGCAACGGCCACTTTGTTTACCTTCGTTTCTTCCCCAGTTTTTTTATAGATATTCGTTAACTTGATACTTTGACCGACATTCGTATAAATGGCCTTCGTT
This sequence comes from Aneurinibacillus migulanus, assembly GCF_001274715.1. Lineage (GTDB taxonomy): Bacteria > Bacillota > Bacilli > Aneurinibacillales > Aneurinibacillaceae > Aneurinibacillus > Aneurinibacillus migulanus. Next base: position 3,443,980 of record NZ_LGUG01000004.1, read on the forward strand.
TGGACATATTTCCCTGTCCTCATATCTTTGTAATGGATCGTATCCATCACGATCGCAGCGGGATGATCCAGATCCGTAAGCTGTTCGTAATCTGCGCCGACCACTTTGGCATAGGCTTGCAGACTCGAATCGTTTAATGCATGAATCATAATATTGTAAGGATATTTTCCGTCTTGAAGTAAACTCTGATCCTCCTTAACCTTCTCTTGCAAGTCATCGGCGATGAACGCTTCATCGACCCAAGCGTTCTTATGCAACTCGTGAATCACGTTGTATTCTGTTACGCCGTCAAGGGATGCAATCGATTGAATCAAACGGTCGTCTACTCTTTTTCCATTGTCGTACGATACCTCAATATCGTAATTGACGCCTTCCTGCGACAGTTCCAGGTTTTTTTTCAGACCAGCGGTAAAAAACGATACCGTTAAAAACAAAACGATGCTGATGACCAGCGAAAATACGATGGCATGATATCTCCGTTTGTTCCTTTTTAAGTTTTTCAATCCGATTTCCGCTTCGATTCCGAAGAGCTTGCGAATGAACTTCGATGTTTTCACGGCTTTGACCGTAAGCTTTACATCGGTTGTTTGGCGAATCGCGTCCATCGCGGAAATCTTAGATGCTTTGATAGCCGGGAGATACGTCGAAATGAAAATCGTCAACATCGAAACAACACAGGCAATCAGGAGCGATAACGGCGTGACAATGAACGTCAGCTTTTCAGTGGTCCATAATGCCCCTTGAATCATGGAGTTCATGAACCAAAAGGTGATCCCAATCCCGGCAAGACCGCATAGGATTCCAACGGGAATGCTGATCAAGCCAATGACGCCCCCTTCAAAAAGCACTGAATTTCTCTTCTGCCTTTTCGTAGCCCCCACGCTCGCAAGCATCCCTAAATGGCGGGAACGTTCCGAGACGGAAATCGCAAAAGCATTATAGATGAGCGAAATCGAGCCGATCATAATGACCGCCATAAGGATCGCCGATAATGAATACATCATGCTGTACGAGGCTTCGCTTTTGGACACGCCGTAATAATGAAGCAAATCGTGATTATATTGGACCGTTTCGATATTGTTTCTCTTAGCCAAATTTTCCGCATGAGCGAACAAGGGCTGATTGACTTTCTGCAAGACCACCGCCGCATTGACTCGATCGTTTGCCCCCATGATGTTTTCATCGACATAGCTAATGATCGTATACCCCGGGGACCAAGCCATTTCCCATACGGGACGCTTGATGAAGCCTACCACCGTATAATCCCTTGTCTTTATATGCTGCAACGTTTCGGTCAATTTGCTGTCTTCCCTACGCAGCGGTTCGGTTTGATCCAGTGGATGATCGCCCCCTTTCTCGAATCGTTCACCGACGCGAAGGGTTAGACGATCGCCGATTTCGTATTTCACTTTGGCGTTTGTTGTAACGGCTTCGGAAATAACGACTTCCTTGTCCGTTTGCGGAAGACGCCCCTTGCTCAATTCAACCGGAAATTGCGCGAAACCTTGTGCATCATATTCCTTGATGAACAAATACGGCTTATTTGGATTTTGTCCCCCTTCTAATGGGACATAGCCAAGATCTCTTGTGATCGCGACGGTATTGGTTGCGTCATCGTCTTGTATCGCCGCAAGCTGTTCTTTGTTTACATCTTGATACAGGACATGCCACTCCCCTGTATCCGCGATGGTTTGCCTGATCATTAAATCCAAAAAGGAAAAACCAAGCGTAGCAACAGCGGTCACCATGGCAACCGAAATGATGACGCCTATGATGGTTACGAGCGTTCGTCTCTTGTTTTGCTTCAAATGCCGGATAGTTAGTTTATTGACAATATTCATCGACGGATCACCTCGTCTTTGGCAATCCTTCCATCTTCAATCGAAATGATCCTGTTGGCCTGTAAGGCGATTCGTTCGTCGTGTGTAATGACGATCAGCGTTTGATGATAGGTTTTATTCAACATTTTTAATAAGTCGACAATCTCACTGCTATTCTTGCTGTCCAGATTCCCGGTAGGTTCGTCTGCCAGCATGATCGCAGGATTGCCGATGAGCGCTCTGCCGATCGAGACCCGTTGCTGCTGTCCGCCGGATAGCTGATTAGGCAGGTGGTTTAAACGATGCTGCAAATTCAACGTATTCACAAGACCATCCAACTGCTTTTTATCTACCTTTTGATTATCCAGCAAGAGCGGCAGCATAATGTTCTCTTCAACTGTCAGGACGGGAATCAGATTAAAAAACTGGTAGATCAGGCCGATTTGTCTGCGTCGAAAGATGGCCAACTGCGTTTCGTTCAAGGCATACAAATCCGTATCCTCAATGAAAACTTTGCCGCCAGTCGGCCGATCCACACCGCCCAGCATATGCAGAAGCGTCGATTTTCCTGATCCAGACGGGCCGATAATCGCGACGAATTCACCTCTTTGGACCGAAAAGGAAACATCGTCAAGCGCCTTTATCGCCGATTCGCCTTTCCCGTATATTTTAGACAGATGTTCAATTTTTAAAATTTCCATTGTTAACCCTCCATAGCTATGCTGATGGATATCATTTTATCTGTCTAAAATGACTTTCAAGTGACGATGAAGGTGACAATTTAGTCACTTACGGAATGCCGTTAAATCACTTGCTTATAAAATTTAATCCGAAACTGCGTCCCCTTTTCGCTATTGCTCGTCACATCGATTACTCCGTTCTGACTGGCAATAATACTGTGAGCAATCGCAAGACCAATGCCGATGCTCCCTTCGCCGGCGTTCTTTCCTTTATAAAAACGTTTAAAAATATAGGGCAAATCTTCTTTCGGAATCCCTTTGCCGTTGTCGGATATAACAATTTCCGTAAATAACGCGTTTTCGGAAATTGTTATGGCAATTGCTCCGCCTTCATGTGTATGCTCCACGCCGTTTCTCAAAATATTGATAAGAGCTTCGGTGGTCCAATTGAAATCGCCGACAAAAGAGACGTTGTCGTCGCCCTCGATGGAAACCGTTTGTTCCTTAATGTCCATCGGAATCAAAACCGGCTCTAATGCCTTCTGTATAAGCTTTTTCATCAATATTTGATCTTTTTTGAAGTGGATTGTCTTTGCGTCGATTTTCGATAGCTTTAATAAGGAAGAAACAAGCCAATCGATTCGTTCAAGCTGAATCCGAATATTATGGGTGAACTCCGTTCTTTTGGCTGGAGGCAGGTCAGGGTCGCTTAACAAATCCGCCATCACCGTCATGGAGGTTAGCGGCGTTTTGAGTTGATGGGAAATATCAGAAATGGCATCTGTCAGTTGAAGTTTGTCCCGCTGCAGAAGCGATCGCTGCTCCGATAGCATGAGCGTCACTTTATAAATATCATTCTTTAAAATACTAAGCTCACCTTCTTGATTATCTCGAACGTCAAGGGAATAATTGCCGCTGCTAATTTCTCGCAAATAGACGGAAAGCTTTTCGAGTTCACGGTATCTCCATCTCGTGAATAACAAACTGCTTCCAATAAACAAAATAGATAGGATGAAAACGATCACCGCGGCAACAGACGAAATAAAAGCAGCGGCAACGGTCGTCGTTAAACTGAGCGAACCCATAATGAACAATAAAATTTGAACCTCTCGATTACGCAGCATCTAATCACCGACCTTATATCCTAAACCGCGTACCGTTTTGATCATTGTCGGATGCCCTGGATCATCCTCCAGCTTTTCCCTTAGCCTTTTGATATAAACCGTTAACGTATTGTCGTTCACGAAGTCGCCGGCTACATCCCAGATCTGCTCTAAAAGCTGATTTCTTGGGAGAACCTGTCCAATATGGTTGCCAAAGATCAGCAATAAACGATACTCTAAAGCGGTTAACGGAATTTCAGCGCTGTTTTTATACACTTTTCCTTCCAGCGTGTTTACGCGGATATTGTCGATGTCAATGATGGTTTTGGTTTGGGACGGCTTCTGGTATCTTCGCAAGACGGACTTGATCCGCGAAAGAAGTTCGCGAATTCGAAAAGGTTTTGTAATATAATCGTCGGCTCCCATGTCAAGCCCCATCACAACATTGACCTCATCGTCGATCACTGTTAAGAAGATGACCGGAATATCTCTTCGCTCTTTCACCATTTTGCACAATTCATAGCCGCTTCCATCCGGAAGCGATAAATCAAACAAGCATAAAGCGAATTGATCAAGGTCTTCGGAGAGCACCTTTCTTGCTGATGCAACATCATGGCAAAGAACGGTTGAAAAGCAATCTTGCTGCAATGAATATTCCAGACCGGACGCGATCGTTTTATCATCTTCCACTAATAAAATTTTCATCTGCAGATCATCCTAACCATATGAATAAATTCATTCTTTTTCGACATTATAAAAACCTCAACTGGGTCCTTTTCGCTTAATCCCATCAAACACCGTAGTTCTATAGGCAATACAATTCGGCTGAGTTCATCGACTTGCCGGACAATACCGGTACTTTTCATGGTCATTTCCCCTTAAAATACGGATTCAATGAAACAAAATAGCGGATCTTCAGGAATAAAAAAATCGTTTGGATTTTCGACCGTTTCTCCGGCTGCAGATCGCCCCGAGCCGCCACGGTTGGGCCAACGTGCCCTTCAGAAGGCGAATGTTTGAAAATTGAATGTTGTTTAGTGGCTGGCGTTTTGCGCTGCTTCATACCCGTTGACCCAGCGATAAAATGTTGTTCGGGTCATCCCGATTGCTTGCGTGGCTGCTGTTGCCGTCAGACACCTTTCCTTCCAGATGCGGTATACGTTCATGAATTTTTCGTCAATCTCACGCTTAGGTCTTCCAAACGTAACCACGCCAGCTCGGGCGACTTCGATTCCATCTGCCTGCCGTTACCGGATCTTCTTTCATTCCTGTTCGGCTACATATGCAAGCAGGCTTAAAAACTTGTCCTCCAGCACCCAGATAGGAAGCAGTAAATCGGTTCGAAACTTGAAAGGTGGTGGAATCTAGGATTCGAATACGTTCAAAATAAGTGGATAAAGAAGTAGAAATTGAAGAAAGATCAATTCGTTTTTCTTGAAGAAGATGACTAAACACCTTCCAGAGGAAGGATACGGAAGACGAATTAAATCGCTGGTTTAGTCCTTCTGGGGTGATCAAAATTCCTGTAGCTGTTTCAAATCGACTACAAAGATGGGCAAGGGAAGTACTCGCCACTCTCTGACTTAACTATACACAGTGCAAGAAAATGTTGTCCATGACATTTTCTTTTTCGTATCATATACTTCGTTTCCTTGGCTAGCTGGTTAAGCACAGCGGGGGACATACATCGTTGTAGTTCTTCAGCGAATAAAAACAGTTCACCTTCTTCTCTTATACTCATAAAAGCGCCATCCTTTCTTACTTTACATAAGAAAAGCATAGCGCTCTTTTTCCTGTCACGATAGGCTTATTTCTTAACTTGATGGTGGTGTGGTACTACCCCATAAATCAACAACTAGATTTAACATACCCCTTCTTTCTCGCCTTTCTGACAAATTAAGAAGCGTTTCACTTTCTTCATTTGTCTTCATAATTCATCACTCTTTATTTTGCCCTTAACAACAATCTTTTAAAAATCTTTAATAAACCCTTCACTTTCTAATATTCCTCCGTTTTTCATATAATTAACAGAGATGTGTGCATGCTTTACATTTAACTGATTTTTGATAAAATCAATCGTTTTATTAAAATGTTCTTCATCTTTGCTATCTTTCTTGGAACTGCAAACAGTATTGTTGGCTTTTCATTCACCTGGTGATATTCAGGTATTTTATTTGCATCAATGTTAAGCTTATAGCCTACACGCTCATCATAAAACACGCTCAAGTTCTCAATGGTTCCCCATTCCTTTTTTAAATAAGGAGCAAGATCACTTTGTAATACCTTTTCCCATTTTGAAGAAACATAACTATCTTCTAATTGTTCCGTTTTTTCATTGTAAAATACAAAAAACACAAGATTCTCATCTTCATCAGAGCGAACTTTAGCAGCATAATCAAAGTAAGGAAAATTCCCTCCACTGTCATAAAATGATTCTAAGACGGTCATCTTTTTCTGGAATTTTTCTTTCACATACACGTTAGCTTCTCTCATTATTTCCTCAAGTTTAGTATCATTTCCTTCCATACTCATTCTAAAGAAGAAGATGAACATAAGAAATAGCACAGCAATCCCACCGGAAACCCAGAAAATAATTTTTAGAAATCCTTTCACAGTTAATCTCCTTAAAAGTATATTTTGTATAGTAATCCCTTTTCTTAATTTTTCTCTACCATGTTTGCATGTACATAACTTGGCATAGAAATGGAAGGGGCTTCTTGGTCTATGTAGCGTGGTTGGAAATAGGAGAGATGGAGAAAGAAAAGGGTGGATACGCCCTGCGCCCCGGCAGAAAAAAGGCGGACGTGTCTTTTTCCGACCGCTCCCGCCCACCGCTCTCCAATTCCAGGGATAGATTTGACGATGTAATACTCTTCCATTTCTTTCGCGAGAGTGTCTATCTCTGCCTCTAACTTTGATAGATGCTCTTTGTACTGAAGAAGAATATTTATATACATACCAAGGCTTAAAATATGACTCTGATAGACTGTCTTTTCAAAAGGGTTACGGGATGCCGCAGCTTTAAGCTGAATGGCTTTTTCTCTTGCCCATCGGAGTGAACGACTTTTACATAACTCAAATATCTTATCAGCGATTGTCTCTTCCCTAGCCTTTAAAATATCTTCAGATGAGGGAAACGCTAACAAAGTTAAGAGTGAAACCAGCGAATATAAATCCCCAAAACCCCCCTATATTCAGGAAACACTTGATCAAGAACAGCCTGAAATTGAAGCTTAGTTTGAATCATGACCCCCGTTATATTTTCATGTTGTCTTGTGAGATTGCGAAGGTTTAACAGCTGAACTCCTCGCTTTTTATAGGGCTCTAACTCCTCTTTATAGAACAACTCACAAAGAAGATAAGCATCGACTGCATCCGTTTTTACTTTTCTTAGACTCAAACGTTTTGCCTTATATGAAATCAATGGATTAATAATAATTAATACATATCCACGTTCCTCCAAATAATGAACGACTGGATTCATCCTGAATCTCCTCCTCAACAATCAAATTACCGGTACCCCTAATTCCTCCTTGCAGTATCACAGCTTCGCTTGTTATACGAGATCTAAGTCCCAACCAGCCTCAATTATGTTTCTGCAAGTAGGGGGCATCTGGTGACCTTATAATACGAACGGGTAGTTTAATCCAATAAAAGTTCTAAATGAAATTTTGTAAATTATATCTAGGGGGAATGATTATGTTCATACATAAGATTGACGAGGAAGTATCTTTGAAATTAATAGAACTAAATGACGCAGAGAGAGTTTTTGAATATTGTTTATGCAATGTTGGCTGAAGATTGGGGTGAGAAATAACTGCTACTTGTTCAACTGATATGAACGAAACGAGATGTCTCAATGCTCTCAATCTGTCGAGATTTTCAAGTTTAGGTGGGTAGATCAGTTTTATTGATTCTGCTATTTCAACCAAAAGTTTTGCTGACACTTTATCTTCCATTACCCCTATAATATGGTGCGGGCAACAACCGGATATAAAAAACCCGCCGCAGCGAGGTTCATGTAGAGTCCTGATAAGCATTTATTATGGACGAAACCGTATTTTTGTCCATATCGACTCAGGGCATCATTTTTAAACGCAATTTGACCTTAACCAAAGATTGTAATTTCCCTATTATTAATATCTAACACTTCAGTCTTCACAATACCACCAAGATGATGTGACACTAAATCAGACAATGCTTTAAGCGCCATATGAAACTCATCGTTTCTTGTTTCATCTATTAATTCAATACAAAGGAATGCATTTTTCGTATTTTCTGTTAGCATCGTCCTCAGAGCTTCACGCCAATTCCAGCATCTGCATATTGCACCGTCATCATCTTTATAAACAATTTCACCTTCATATGGCGAAGCATTTTCATCATTTCCCAATGGGATAAACGGTTCGTTACCATTTGCCTGCGTTAGCCGAATATCGCCTACAAAAGTGTCGATATCTTCGCCACCACACGGAAGCCCATAACGCAATGAAATTGAATTATAGATGTCAACAAGCGGGTTTATTGTTCCGATATGATTGCCATTTTTCACTCTTTTTAATAGAGCTTCAATGGAACACCTTGCCCCTTTCTTTGTCTTGAATTTCCGAAAGGCTTCTCGCCAAACGGATATGACTGGATTACTACTGAATTCCTCCAGACTTAAGAATTTATGTGCTTCTTTCTCTGCCTCCTGCAGCAGCTTCTCGTAGATTTCAACGTCCCTTATTGAATTATCAATCCCCTGGCAAATAACGGTGCCTATTTTTGCATGAGGGAATAATGACCAAAAATCATCTTTAATGATAAATCTAGGCATAACATATCTCTCCATTTCATTTTACTTATTGTCTTGGTAGAATTGCTATTTGTTGTGTCACAACACGATAAATTTCATCATAACACTCCTATGTTTTTGGGGGGCTCGCAAAGGTGGAGAATACCCCTAGTATAATATAAAAATAACCAGTTATCCGATTCACTAACTTTGAACTCGCTTTACTACCCACAATCCGCTTTCTAATACTTGCTGCAAGAATTGCATACAGACCATCACTAATAAAAGCTAGGATAAGAAATATAGTTCCTAAAAGCAAAAATTGTACTGTGACTGATCCAGCAGAAGGTGATATGAATTGCGGAAAGAAGGCCAAAAAAAAGAGTGCTGTCTTAGGATTCATTACTTCCACGATCGCTGATTGGCAAAAAATCTTTAATGATTTTTCGTGAGGGGCTTTTGGAATTTCTGAAGTCGTTCCATCAGATGTAGAAAATAATGTCTTACACCCCAGATAGATAAGATAAGCAGCACCCAAGTATTTAACGATATTAAAGGCTGTTGCTGATGTCATAAGGATCGCAGAAATTCCAATTGCTCCAGCTAAAACGTGAACAGAACCACCAAGAGATACACCAAGAACGGATACCAGGCCCGCTTTCTTCCCTTGATCTATACTTCTTGCCATAATATAGAACACAGCTGGTCCAGGTATTATTAACAATGTAGCAGCAGCAATTACAAATAGCCAAATCGTTGAAAACTCCATAAGATGCAACTCCTTGTTGTATTTTTGCACATGATTTAATTGGGCTCCTCCTTGATTGGTGAAAGCAAGGTTACACTTTATTTTTAAGGTTCGTTTTCATCAAGGAGGCAATTTGTTGCTCGTTTGGAAATGGAATCTGTTCCAACTGTTTTATAATGAGCTCTTGTCTGTGTAAGGAATGGTTTTGACTTACCTTTGCTTTCCCTTCAATCCTATCGATTTTTATTTTGAATCCTTGAACGCCTTTGTTCATACCAACGAGAAATTCAGCATCTACATCCTGTAATCTGTAAGAACTGTCAGGAGCTTCATACTTCAATACCATATCATTCAAGGAACTCGTTAACTCGTGTTCATCCTCGATTAGCTCAACTTCTCCGTAAACATGAACGGTCACATAATTCCACGTTGGAACTGCTTTATTGGTCTCATACCAAGAGGGAGAGATATAACAATGAGGACCATGGAAAACGGTTAAGACCGTCTGATTTTGAATATCCTTCCACTGCGGGTTCGGACGGGCAAAATGACCGTACAAATAGGTTTTCTCCTTATTCAACATCAGTGGTAAATGTGTAGCGAAGGGCATTCCTTTATGAATGGAAAACAATGTTGCAAAACTGTTCTCCTTTATGACATTGTAGGCAGCAGTTCCTTCTTTCATCGTAAAATGCTCTGGGATATACATTTGAAATCTCCTCAATCCTATTTTTGATATACAACAGATATCCTATACACGGTATGATATAATCCAAACTGACATGAAAAAAGGTACAATACTGAAAAAATTCACATATCAGGGAGAGTTAGGCCGATCATTTAAATAACCCTTTCCGTTGCTCACGCATCCACTGAGCAACCTGAATTTCCTCTTGTTCATTTGATTTTTCAAGCTCTGCAACAATCGATTTGTAATCGGTGTTATTGCGATTCTGGCTCATTTTGGCTGCAGCTTGAATATCGGTGATTTCAATTTCAAAACCAACTATTCCTTTCATTTCACTCTCAAGTAACTCTGGATCAAACGTATCCCAGAGCCGACCATTTTCGCGGTGAGACTCATAGTGTTTAAGCATAGTATCCAAAGCTGATTTCAGCTCGTCTCCACTGATTACACGTGCTGTTCCATACGCATGTACAGCTAGATAATCCCATGTAGGAACCTCTTCAATCTCATACCAACTTGACGAAATGTAAGCATGCGGTCCTTGAAAAATAAGCAACACATCACTATTATTATCCAAAGTTTTTTTCTGCATATTTCCGTATGCAATGTGCCCAGTCGCATAGATTTTCCCTTCATCTTCACGAATTTCCAAAGGAATATGCGTAGCCAAGGGACGTCGTTCATCAACAGTAATCAATAAGGCAAACGGGTAAGACTTTATCATTTGAACTGCCTTATCATGATCCATACGATATTGCTTAGGAATGTACACAATAATCATCCTTTCAACTTGTAATTGAACTTTTAAAAATATAAGTATTAAAAACAAATATCTGATAAAAAAATAATATTATACAAACTGACATGAAAAAAGGTACAATAACAAATAAATATACATGTCAGAAGGGATAGTAAATGAAAAATACCATTTTTACTTTCAAGGATGACTCTCCCAAATACAAACAAATCTATGAGCAATTTAAATTATTTATTGAGCAAGGGGACATACTGGCTAATGAGCAATTGCCCTCCATTCGTCAACTTGCAGACTCTCTTCAAGTAAGTCGCAATACGACATTAATGGCTTATGATCAACTTGTAGCTGAAGGCTATATTCGTGGAGAAGGAAGAAAAGGTTATTTTGCAAATAAATTAGAACCTCTTTTATTTCAAGAGGCGTTAACCTCTCATAATATAAAGCGAACAGAATCGAGGAAACCTGTCCTCATTGATTTCCGAGCAGGCGCAGTTGATCAAACACATTTCCCTTTAAAAATATGGAGGAGAATTGCCAATCAAGTATTAACGTTACAGGAGAGTTTTCGATACGGAGAACCCTTTGGTGAGATGTGCTTACGTGAACAAATTGCCACATACTTACTCCAATCCCGTGGGGTAAAAACAGATGCAAATGCAATTATTATCGGAAGCAGTACCCAACAAATGCTTATACATCTAGGGCATATACTGAAGGATGATTTTTCGAGCATTACAGTTGAAGACCCTGGGTATGATGGCGCTAGGGAAGCTTTCCAATTAAATTGTTTTACGCTTGAAACTTTACCCGTTTATGAAACAGGTGCTGATTTTTCACAATTAGAACATATGAAATCACGATTAATCTATGTAGCACCTTCCCATCACAGCCCATACGGGGTAAGCATGCCTATTCAACAACGGCATGCACTTATTCATTGGGCTGACAAGAGGCATGGATACATTATCGAAGACGATTATGATAGTGAATTTCGCTATACACAACAGCCATTTCCAGCTCTCGCTTCTATTGATGCATCAAGGGTCATTTATCTAGGGAATTTCTCAAAGTCCTTTCTTCCAGGAATCCGTTTAAGTTACATGGTGTTGCCGCAGCCCCTTTTAGATCGTTATAAACACCAATTCCTTCATTTCGAAAGTACCACTTCAATTCTTAGCCAACTCACCATGGCTAAATTTATGGAAAATGGAGAATGGAATCGCCACATTAAACGTATGCGTCTTGTTTATAAACGAAAAATGCAGCACTTAGTATCAGTATTAAGAAAAGAATTTGAGCAAAATATATCCATTATTGGTGAGCAGTCTGGTTTATACTTATTAGTCAAAGTACACTTGAAGCGTTCAGAAGAATGGCTAATCGAGCGTGCTTCCTCTTATGGTGTTAAAGTGTATCCCACCTCACTCTACTTCGTTAAAAACAATTCTGATAAACCAATTATTAAACTTGGTTTTAGTAATCTTTCTTGTGATCAAATCCAGCTTGGTGTGGAGCTCTTAAAAAAAGCTTGGTCATAAAAAACACTCAGGATATTAAGAAAAGTTTTTTCTCATACAAACTCTACTTTTAGAAACCGATTTTTTCTTAACGTAGGAAAAATCGGTTTTTTCATTCCAAAAATTGTCTTAGCGTATGTTTTCCGCATTACTAAACAATCTTGTTTTTCCAGAAGATTCTTGACCTTGCTTGAAAATGAATTTAAATTAAACTTCATCTTCATCTCCTCGTCTAACAAACTGAACGTCTCTAAATATCGTTCAATCTCCTTGCATATCGTGTTATATGGGGTCCAGTATCAGTCATGTGTCAATATGGTATCGCCAACATTTGAATAATTCCAAATAACATTAGAAATAGCACCAGCCCCGCCTGCACTGGCAATTGGACGTATATAAGCATCTGGTCTGGACTCACCGAAGGTATGTTTAACTGCGGCCTCCAAAAAGCCAGGCAATTCTCCTACTGGACTGTAGCTGATTATCTCTTCAATTGGCATGACCCGAAACTGTTCTTCAACTGTAGGCAGACAAATTAAAGTGCCATTATTATCCGTGATTACGCCCATTGAGGCGTCAATTACATTTTTTCTTCCGTACTGGGCAACTGCTTGCTTTGCAGCCATCCCGGTACCAAAAAGCTTACCCGCATAAACTTTACCCCTTGCATGAATTGCTGCTCTCGTTTTCATTCATTTCACAGCCTTCTTTTTTATTATAGTGTTCGAATGGTACTCATCCATTCTGTCACTTTTAATTGTTAGTTTCCAAGCTTTTATAATTGGACTCCTGTAAAACCGCGTTTGATAGTTCCTTTTCCAATTGGGATACCAGCACTGTCGCCATACTTTTTCCAATGGTATTCGTCGTGATGAGACTATGTCGGTGATCCAATCAAATGATGGTAGTAGGGTGGTGCCTTCCGTGTGTATACCCGAGTTTTATTGTGGACCGCTTAAGGTTAAGAAGGATACTACAAAGAAATTCAGTCTACAAATTCACACCCCTTTTCACGAAGCGTTTTATCCACCCAAGTTCTATCCCAGATTCCATTTTTGATGTCAGTCATTACGCCTGCTTCTTTCGTTACGGTTTTACGGGCTTTTTCCAGAATCCCCGGAGCATCCTTGGGATTGATTACAACGACACCATCCTCGTCACCAATCAAAATATCACCAGGTCTGACCGTCACACCGCCACAAGAAACCGGAATATTAATTTCACCTGGGCCGTCCTTATATGGACCAGCTGGAGTTACGCCCGCAGCATACACAGGAATAGACATCCGCTTGATGACGCCAGCATCACGAATAGCACCGTCAATAATAAAGCCAGCGATTCCCCGGACTTGTGCCCAAGTAATCATTAATTCCCCAATCAAGGCGTTGGTGATATCACCCTGTGCATCGACCACAATAACATCACCAGAAGATGCCATGTCAATCGCTTTATGGAGTAGTAAATTGTCGCCTGGCCGTGTTTTCACTGTAAAAGCGCACCCAATAAGTGACACAGTATTGTACGGTCTAATTTTTCCCTGGTTTGATGGACATTGGGGGTAATACCCCCATCACAATGTCCCCTTCTTCTCTTTTTGGAACCAAGCATCTAGCAGCTCTTGCTCTTTTTCACGCGATATCCCTGCTTTTCGTTCTGAATCTTGTCTTGCTTTTTCCCATTGATACATATCATAAATTGTATCTTCAAGGGGACTGAAGGAAAGCCCAGCGTCTACGGCTTTTTTTATGCTGATGCAATATGAGCCTTTCCACGGTTCAGTTTCCCCATCTAACGGGAAATGTTCAGGGATCCATAATGGCATTTCCGTCCATGGCTGTATTTGATAATTCAATACAAATTGTTCATCTGCCCAGACAAATTCGGCATTGCTGTGTGTAACCGCTTTACACGTGTTCAAAAGTTCTTCCATCGTCAATTCATAATCGGGACCCGTAACATTGAACACACCAGCTTTTCCTCTTTCCGCCATATTGAACACCCATGTTGCTATATCTTTCACGTCGATCAGTTGGATTGGACGATCTGGACGTCCCGGTACCAGCATGTTTCCACCTTCCGCAACACGCTGAACCCAGTACGGGAGCCGATCCGTATAGTCAAACGGCCCGACAAGCTGACCTGCCCTGATATGCAACACGCGCCCCGGCCAATATTTCTCTGCTTCTACTTCACAGAGCACTTTCAATGCGCCGTAATGCTCATAAGGAGAAATCCTTCCTTCCTCAACGTCTTTCAATCGATCCAGCGGCATGGACTGTAAATGATAGTCTTCCGCGATATTAAGCGGAATCCAATCTTTATAAACAGAAATGCTTGAAATGTATATATAATGTTCGATGCTATCCTCGAGCACAGCTGCGATTTTCTTAATTTGGTGGGGAGCGAATCCACATGTGTCCATTACGACATCCCATTTTCTCTTTTCGAGCTGTGATACATCACCGTCCCTATCACCGATAAGTTGTTCTACTTCAGAAAACACCTCTTTATTGTTACCGCGATTGAATAACGTGATTTCGTGCCCTCTTTTCAATCCTTCCTCTACCAACGCTTTTCCTAAAAAACGAGTACCTCCCAATATAAGAACCTTCATAATTTTCCCCCTATTTACTTTAATAGCCTGCAACAAATACATTTATTTTATATAACGTTTTTCCTTCTTAAAAAGATACGGCTCGCAAGCTTTCTGTTTCTCTATTGCTGCGTTTCCTTGTCATGGCGGCTATCCATGAATGGAAAAGTTTTCGCCATGCGACCGATGTGGCTACGGTCTACGGGCTCCCGTCCGTTCATTGAGGCACAGCTTTCTGTAGAATGGGAATTTGTTATCCAGACATTCATGAAACATTATCAGGATTTATACAGGAGGAGTCTGCCTAAAACTGGATAATCAACACGCGTGATATGTAACAAAAAATTATTGTCACAATACTCTCTCTTAAGCATTTTTGATACAATATTGAGGGGAGAGTAAGAAAAATGAGTTCAGTAAAATTTGGATATATGCGAGTATCTACATTCGATCAAAATTTAGACCGGCAGGAACAGCAACTTAAAGAAGTTGGATGCGAGCAAATTTTTTATGAAAAAGTAACAGGTACAAAACGTGATCGACCTGAGTTGAATCGTATGCTTGAGTTCTTACGACCAGGTGATACAGTCATAGTAACGGATTTAACGGCTTTTCTCATTCAATAAAAAATTTACTAGAAATCACAGAATTGATTGCGGAAAAGGGAACCCATTTACAGAGTCTAAAGAAATCCTGGCTTGATTCATGGTGGTGTACCCTCCCATGTCTCTCAGGATCATATGTCCCTACTTTCCTTCGTTCAACCTGTCCATGAGGTGGAGGCCAGAGATGCTCCTATTCAGGGTCTGTGCCCGCATCGCATGGA